>WTJL01000185.1 GCA_011524845.1 Flavobacteriales bacterium
CCGTGGGTGCGAACACCGTGAAGGGTCCTTCACCGCTGAGGGTGCCGGCGAGGTCTGCCGTGAGGACGGCAGCTTCCAAGAGGTTGTGCACGTCGCTGTTGACGACGATGTCCACGACGGTGTTGGATGGCTCAGGCGTGGGTGGGATGAGGACCGCGTCGATGACGTGGACGACGCCGTTGTCGGCCACGATGTCGGCGACAATGACTTGAGCGTCGTTGATGAAGACGCCTTGGTCGTTGATGGTGACGGTGACGTCCGCGCCGTTGAGGGTGGTGACCATTTGTCCGTCGCTGAGGTCGGTGCTGAGTGCGGTTCCTCCGACCACGTGGTAGAGGAGGATGTCGGTCAACTCAGGCAAGGCGAGGAGGTCCTCTGCGGTGGCACCGAGAGCGCCAGCCAACGCGAGGAAGGCGTCGTCTGTGGGTGCGAACACCGTGAAGGGTCCTTCACCGCTGAGGGTGCCGGCGAGGTCGGCTGTGATGACGGCAGCCTCAAGCACGTTGTGCACGTCGCTGTTGACGACGATGTCCACGACGGTGTTGGACGTGGCTTCGTCCCCGAGCACTGTGATGGAACCGGTGTTGCCGGTCGTGGTGGAGTTGTAGTGGTAGGTTCCGGGAACCTCGAAGTCGACAGTGCCGATGCACGCCCCAAAGAACCAAAAGCTGTAGGCCGGTGGCAGGGCGAAGTCTTGAGGGTTGTCGAAGGATTCACCGGTGTAGACGTTGGTGACGCCGTCGACGTCGTGGGTGCCTCCAAACGCGATGAATTCCACGCTTTCGCCGGCGTGGATGGTCAAGTGGTTGGGAGAGAATCCAGAGTTGCTCGCATGGACAGTGTAGTCGCCGTGACAAGCTTCAGAGGTGTTGGCGGTTTGGGCTTGGAGACCCAACGCCAAGCCAAGGAAGGCTAGGAGTGATAGGAAGTTTTTCATTGTGATCATTCAACCCATGCAACGGTGCATGGATGGAAAGAACACACGGGAAGCGCTGAGGTTCAGTGCCTTTGGACGCGAACGAGCGAACCGGTCGAAAGGTCGTGGCCGAGTTCGGTGCGCAGGCACAGCTCGCCACTTTGGATGGTGGCGTCGGGCAAGGCGAGGGCCCACATCGTTTCCAGGGCGCTTGGTGGAACGCCGCTGTAGGTGTTCATCACCACAAACCCACCGGGTGCCACCAGGCTGGCCACCACGTCGATGAGGTCGAGCAGTTGGTCCTCCAGTTTCCATTTCTCGCCTTTGGGTCCAAGTCCCCACGTGGGTGGGTCGAGCACGATGCCTTGGTAGGTGTTGCCGCGCTTGGCCTCGCGCCGCGCAAACTTCAGGGCGTCTTCCACCACCCAACGGATGCCGTCGAGACCGCTGCGCTCCATGTTTTTGCGCGTCCAGTCCACCACCTGGCGAATGGCGTCGCAGTGGATGACGTCGGCCCCCACTTGCCGCGCAGCCAGGCTTGCTCCGCCGGTGTATGCAAACAGGTTCAGGAACTTGTCGCCCTGTTGAAGGTTGGCCGCGATGAACTCCCAGTTGTCGGCTTGCTCTGGAAACAGCCCCACGTGTTTGAATTGGGTCATCTCCAACTCAAAGGCCAAATCCAAGGCCTCCGACCGGTACCGAAGGGGCCAGCGCTTGGGGGTGCCCGGTGCGGTGCGCCACTTGCCGTGGGTGCGCCCAGTGGGCTCAAACGTGGCGTCTGCCTGTTTCCACGCCTGGGGGTCGCCCGCCGGTGGCCACAAGGCGAAGGGGTCGGGGCGGACGACCGTGACTTCGCCAAACCGCTCCAGGCGTTTGCCGTGCCCGGCATCGAGCAAGGCGTAGTCGCGCCAATGGGTGGGGAGAAATCGCGTGGTCATGGGGCCGCAAGTTCGGCCACAAGCCGCATCTTTGATGCATGGGCAGGAAAGGAGGTCGCGGGCCGCGCGGCAACAAGTTTGTGGGGGGAAGCTCCAAGCGCGGTGGCAAAGGCCAGCGTGGGATGCACGGCGCGGCGGATTACGGATCGCCCACGGACCTTCGCAAGTCGGTGCTGCGCGTGTTTCGGCAGCGCTCCGGCAAGGCCCTCAACCACAAGCAGGTGTCGGGCGCACTCGGCATTTTGAACCACGACGTCCGTCGGGCGGTGATGGCCTTGATGGAGGAATTGGCCGAGCAGGGCAAGCTCGAAGACCTCGGCCGCGGCCGGTACGTCTTGGCGGCCTCTGAATTTCAAGAGCAGTCCGGCACCGAGGGCACCATCCAAATTTCCCGCATGGGCACCGGCTTCGTGCGGATGCCCGACGGCAATGAGATTCGGGTGCCCAAGGCCCAAACAGGAGACGCCTTTTGGGGCGACACAGTGGAAATTGAGTGGTGGCAGCGGGGCAGGCGCACCACACCGCGCGTCAAGCGCGTCACGAAGCGCCTCCGCGAGCACTATGTCGTCACTGTGACGCTGGTTCGCGACTACGGCTTTGGCAAGCCGTCCGACCAGCGCATCCACACCGACTTTTTCATCCCCGCCCGTCATTTGGGCGGCGCCACGGAGGGCGACAAAGTCTTGGTGGCACTGGAGCAGTGGGACGACCCGCGCGACCAGCCCATGGCTCGCGTGGTTCAGGTCCTGGGCCAAGAGGGGGAGCACGAGGTGGAGATGCACGCGATCTTGGCGGAGTTTGGGCTGCCGTATCAGTTCCCCGCTGAGGTGGAAGAGGCGGCCAAAGCCTTCGCCCCCAGCGACCCTGACAATCCCCACGGACTTGACCCGGCAGAGGTGGCGCGTCGCCGCGACTTCCGAGAGGTCTTGACGATGACCATCGATCCTGCGGACGCGAAGGACTTTGACGACGCCTTGAGTTTGCAAAAGCTCGAGAACGGCAACTGGGAGGTCGGCGTTCACATCGCAGACGTCACGCACTACCTGACCCCAGGATCGGTCCTGGACCGAGAGGCGGTGCAGCGCGCGACCAGCGTCTATTTGGTCGACCGAACCATCCCCATGCTCCCTGAGGTGCTGTCGAACGACCTGTGTTCGCTTCGTCCGCACGAAGACCGCTTCGCCTTCAGTGCGGTGTTCGAGATGACGCCTCAGGCGGAGGTGGTGGGCAGGTGGTTTGGGCGCACGGTCATTCACTCCGACCGACGTTTCGCCTACGAGGAAGCGCAGGAGCGCCTCGAAACAGGCGAAGGCGATCGCGCCGAGGAATTGAAGGTGCTGGGCGACCTCGCCACCAAGCTGCGCAACAAGCGCTTCAAGCGTGGCGGCATCGACTTCAACACCGAGGAGGTGCGCTTCCAACTCGACGAGGCAGGCAAGCCGTTGCGCGTGGTCGTGAAGCGCATGAAGGAGGCCAACAAGCTGATCGAAGATTTCATGCTCCTCGCCAACGTGGAGGTGGCCCGTTTCCTGGCCAAGGTCCACCCCGAGAAGCAAACGCCTACCCGCACCGCGGTCTACCGGGTGCACGACCGTCCCGATCCTGAGAAGTTGAAGCAGTTGCGGGTGTTTGTGCGGCGGTTTGGCCACGAGATGCCCAAACCCACGCCCGGCAACGCCGAGTCTCTTCTCCGCGACCTTTTGACCGCCACCGCCGGCACCCCGGAGGAGGGCACGGTCAAAACCATGGCCATCCGAACCATGGCGAAGGCGGAGTACAACACGGAGAACATCGGCCACTACGGCCTGGCCTTCCCCTATTACACCCACTTCACGAGCCCCATCCGTCGCTACCCCGACGTCATGGTTCACCGGCTCTTGCAGCGATACCTCGACGGCAAAGGGAGTGCGGAGGAGGGACCTCTTGGGGGCAAATGTCACCACAGCTCCACCATGGAAAAGCGGGCCGCTGAGGCCGAGCGGGCGAGCATCAAGTACAAGCAGGTGGAGTTCCTGTCCACCCGCATTGGCGAAACGTTCAAAGGCCTCGTCAACGGCGCCATCGGGCGTGGCTTGTTCGTCGAGCTGGACGAAAACAAATGCGAGGGCTTCGTGCCCAAAGAGTCTTTCCCTTGGGATCAGTGGGCCTTCGACGAAGACCGGGTGCTGTTTGAAGGGCTGCGATCGGGCACCACGATCGGCTTGGGCGATGCCATCACGATTCGTGTGGTGGCGGCAGACCTCGCCAAGCGTCAACTGGAGTTTGAGTGGCTGGAAGACGACGGAGAGGCGGTTTGACTTGACCGAGGCAGGCGTGCCATGCGCCTGCGCTTTACCTTCGCGTCAAGACGCGCCCTTAGCTCAGTTGGTCAGAGCAGGAGACTCATAATCTCTTGGTCGCAGGTTCAAGCCCTGCAGGGCGCACTTTTCGAAGAAGCCAAACGCTTGCAAATCGCAAGGGCTTGCGTATCTTCGCGGTCCGTTTCAACGGAAGCGGAGCTGAGAAGGGCATTTAGCTCAGCTGGTTCAGAGCGCTCGCCTCACACGCGAGAGGTCACTGGTTCGAGTCCAGTATTGCCCACAACCCACATGAAGCCCCGCACGTCAGTGCGGGGTTTTTTGTTGGCTCCCGCGTCAAGCTCGCTTGAACGCGGGGAGCCAAAACAAACCAAGCGGACCTCGTCCGCAGGGCTTCTGAAGGGTTGTTGAAGCCTCCCCCTATGTGTCCACCGAGCGAAGCGAGGTAGTCCAGTTGCCTCTCGCGTCAAGCTTGCTTGAACGGGACGGGCTGGTCAAGCGTGAAGGTGATGCCGGTCGACGGTGCAGATGGCCGTGCGGTACGACGCGTACCATTCA
>WTJL01000131.1 GCA_011524845.1 Flavobacteriales bacterium
CCGTCTGGACGAACCACGCGAATGGCCTCACCGCTGTTGTGTAGGCTGGAGGTGCCGCTCCACGGGATGAGTTGGACGAAGGGACCCAGCATCTCGCGGTAGGTTGATGTGTCGTTGGCGGTGACCAGGTACCCGCCAGCCTCCACCCATGTGCCTGGAGGAAAGGTCGCATCCACACCATCCGCCAGGGACCAACCGCTGAGGTTGAGGTCCACACCGTGAGGGTTCATCAGCTCAATGAACTCGTAAGCACTGTCGTCCCCTTGCTGGGTGCTGGGGTTGTAGTGAATCTCTGAGATCACAGGGTCGAGCCAAGGGATGTCAGAGCAGTGGACGCCATACTGAGCGAGAAGGATGAGGAGGTCGTCGTTGTCGACGGTTTGGTTTCCGTTCAAATCTGAGAGACACTGAGACAAGGAGACGTGTGGCATCCCCAAGGCGCAGATGAGAAGAAGGGAGGAAAGACAGGTTGAAGTCCGTGGCATGATGTTTTTGGAGGCAAGAAGCTGTGACTTCCGCACCCCTCATGCAGGGAATTGATGGACGGGGAGGGGCAGTTTACGACTGCCAGGTCAACGACACGGGACAATGGTCGCTGCCGTGCACGTCGTTGTGGATGAGGGGGGCGGACGTTTGGGCCAAGGCACGCTCGCTGACGAGCATGTAGTCCAGTCGCCAACCGACGTTCTTTTCACGGGCGCCTCCACGGTAGCTCCACCAAGAGTACTTGACTTCTTCAGGATGGGCGTGCCTCCAGGTGTCCACAAAACCAGCGTCGAGAAGGGCGGTCATGCCGTCGATTTCTTGTTGCGTGTAGCCAGGCGTTTTATTGTAATTCGCCTGAGGCCGGGCAAGGTCAATGGGGGCGTGGGCCACGTTGAGATCTCCACAACAGACCACGGGCTTGTCGGCATCCAATTCGCGCAAGTAATCGCGGAAGGCGTTGTCCCACTCTCCACGGAATGGCAGGCGCTTGAGGCCTGAACTCGCATTGGGTGTGTAGACGGTCACAAAATGGAACCCGTCAAACTCCAACCGCAGCACCCGTCCTTCTTGGTCGAGGTCTTGGACTCCAATGCCGGCTTGAACGCTGAGCGGCTGGTGTTTGGTGAGCACGGCCGTGCCGGAATACCCCTTTTTCACGGCAGAGCTGGAGTACACCTCGTAAGTGTCCCATCCAAACAACGCCTCGCGCACCTGATCGTCTTGGGCTTTGGTTTCCTGCAGCCCCAACACATCTGGGCCCAGGGCTTCGATTTGGTCTGTGAATCCCTTTTTGACCACGGCGCGAAGGCCGTTGACGTTCCAACTCATCAATTGCATGACGGAAACAAAGCATCGGGGCGTTGTGCCCAGCGGGCCGCGAGCTCGAGGACGTCGTCCAGGGAGCCTTGGGCCAGCAGGGTGTCGCCGGTTTGGTAGAGGTGATTGAGGTAGGCTTCGCCCGTTTGGAATTCGGACGAAGGTTCCATGTTGAGGAACTGCGAGGCATCTGGGCACGGGTGAATGTGCATCAACGTGTAGCCGTTGGTTTCAGGATCAAATCCGGCGACCAACATGCCCTCCACGTCGTGTCCCAATTCCACGGGAACGGGGAGCCTCAAGAAAAAGGCACTCCATGGCCCCATGTAGCCCATGCTGAAGTAGGGGTATAGCCAAGGCTTGGCCTGAATGCCTAGGGTGACCAGTCCTTCGGTCAGGTCTTCTGTCGCCTCCCGGATTTTGAATGACGTGGTGGTGTGGGGCTTGAAGTTCTCAAGTTTGGCCCAGCGCTTGTTGGCGGTGTAGTGCTCCATGGCACCCAGCTTCAACTTGTAATCGAAGTCGGAGCTTTGGTCCAAAATGTATCCAGGGTAGAACCACTTCCGTCCTGTTCTCAAGCCGTATTCCGCTTCTTTCAGCAGGGTGTACGTGCCGAGGCTGTACTTGGCGTACGCTTCATCGTACAAGCCCAACAGGCTGGCCATGCTTTGCTCGCCCAAGTCGAAGTAACTGACGGCAATCAATCGGTCCCCGTCGTAGACGCACACTTCACGCGTGTCGAATACTGTGCCTTGAAATCCGGCGCTGAGGTACTCAGTCAGCGTGTTGTGGATGAACCCTTTGAAGCGCGACTTGTGCTGGGCATAGAGGGCCTCCTTGTTCGCATTGGGTTGCGCATGTCCATACGTCACGGTGAAGCGGGACTCTACGCGGCGCAAGGTCTTTCGTTGGCGCGCGGTGGGTGTGTACTGTTCCAGATTCATCCGGATGTTCACCACGCTGAACAGTCGCTCGTCGATGCAGAGCAGGTCCATTTTGTACAACATCACAGACCCCCGGAACCACCCTGAAGCCAGGTACTGGTCGTAGCGTGCGCGAGACAAGCTGCGGGGAAAGTGGGTTTGCACAAGCATGGTGAGCGAAGGTACGGGTCAGGATGTCACAGCCAACGTTGCACGGCACGGGCAAGCCAGAGGCTTGTGCCGTCGAAGGGAGGAAAGGTCAATGGCAGGACATTGAAACGGGTGGTTTGCTTCAGGACCGATCGCAGGTTGGAAAACGCTTTGAATCCCGCGATTCCACCGGTGCGTCCCATGCCGCTGGTTTGAAGCCCACCAAAGGGCAGGCTGGGGTTGGCGACTTGAAGGACCACTTCGTTGATGGCCGTGGTGCCAGCGGGATTGGCTTGCATCCAACGCTCGATGGCCCCATCGTTTTTCGAGAAGAAGTACATCGCAAGCGGATGCGGATTGGCCGCCACCACGTTGTTGACGTCCTCTTCGCTGGCCCACCGGAGCACCGGCAGCACCGGCCCAAAGATTTCCTCTTGCATCACCGCCATGTCGAGGGTGACGTTGTCTAGGATGGTGGGGGAGATGCGTCGCTCTTTGGCGTCCCACGTTCCTCCATGCACCACCTTCGCCCCCTTGTTGACCGCGTCCTCAATCAGGGACACCACCCGGTTGAAGTGGTGGTCGTTGACCATCTTCGACCGCTGGGGACTGGACAATTGACCGTCCGCGTCATGGCCGTACATGTCTGCAAACCGCGCACGCAATTCCTCCAAGAAGGCATCGGCGATCGACGCTTGAACGAGGAGGTAGTCGGGCGCAATGCACACTTGGCCGTTGTTCAGGCATTTGCCCCATGCCATGCGCCGGCTGGCGTCGTAGAGGTTGGCGGAGGAATCCACCACTGCGGGACTCTTTCCACCCAATTCGAGGGTCACCGAGGCAAGGTTGTCCGCCGCAGCCTTCATCACTTTTTTCCCAATGTTGGTTCCTCCCGTAAAGCAAATGTGTTGGAACGGCAGGCTTGTCAAATGGGCACTGACTTCAGGTCCGCCGAGCACCACTGTGGCAACCTCTTGTGGCAGCGCCTTGTGGACAATGGACTGGATGACCTTCGACGTCTCTGGGGTGTGCTCGCTGGGTTTGATCATCACCCGGTTGCCTGCTGCAAGCGCACTCACCAAGGGACGCAACGTCAAAATGACCGGGAAGTTCCATGGCGAAATGATCAGGACATGTCCTTTGGGCTCGGGATGAACGTAGGCTCGGGTTCCCAACATGGCCAGCGACGTGTGGGCTGGCTTGGGGGCCATCCATCCACGCACGTGCCTTCTCGCGTGTTTGATTTCCGCCTTCAGCGGAAAGATCTCTTGCAGGTGCACCTCCTCGCGGGGCTTGCCCAAATCGTCGTGGAGCGCTTGGATCAATTCCGATTCATGCGCAAGCACAGACGCCCAAAGGTCATTGAGCCACGTCCGACGCTCGGTGGCACTGGGGGTGCGGCGCTCGGCTCGGGTGGCTTGTCGTTGACGGTCAAACGCGAGATTCAGGTCTTCCATGGAGAGAGGGCAAGGGGGGCACAAAGAAAAGTCAACCCCGCCCAAATTGTTCAGCAGGGACGACCGATCCATGCGTCAAACAGCGCAAGGACTTGAGGCAGCAGCTGGTCGTGGTCGTTGTTCAGAATGACGGCGTCTGCTCGTTCCATTCTCTGTGCGGACGTCCACTGCCGGGACAATCGACCCTGAAGGTCCTCGTTGGTCGGTGGCGTTTCGCCACGTTGGATCGCCCTTTGGTGAACACGCTCGATGCGCAAGGCTTCGTCTGCCTCGACCGACACCACAAGGTCGCAGCCTTGGTCGCTGCCACTCTCGAACAAGATGGCAGCTTCTCTTACGGCGACCTTCGTTCCCGAAGGCAACCCCTTGAGCCATTGCTCAAACGCGTCGGCCACCAAAGGGTGAACTTGGGATTCGAGCCACTTCAGCTCAGAGGGGTCTTGAAAGATCACTTGGGCCAAGGCAGACCGACGAATGTCCATTGCTTCGCCTTGGCGGTTGCGAATGGCGAGCGCCTCGCCCCACCGCTCGAGAATGGCGTCACGGAGCTGGGGGTGGGTTTTGTAGAGGTCTTTGGCCACAGAGTCGGCGTCCCACACGGCCGCACCCAAGGTCTCGAGCATGCGGGCCACCGTGCTTTTGCCGGCCGCCATGCCGCCGGTCAATCCGACGACCAACGGGCGAGGAGACGCGTTGGTTGAGGTATCTGGGTCATGGGCCTTCATGCCACAAAGGTGCACCTTCTTCACACGTTGCCCACATGGCAGGCCGATTTGGTCCTCAGTTGCAGACCTTTGCGCCATGTCACATCTCCTTGCACCTTCGCTTCTCGCCGCCGATTTTGCCAACCTTCAACGCGATGTGGAAT
>WTJL01000036.1 GCA_011524845.1 Flavobacteriales bacterium
CGGGAATGGATTCAAACACGGCTTCGACACACCAAAAGCAGCCAGCGCCTAGGGTAATGGTTTGCAAAGAAGGCATGGTCATGGTGTTAGAATCGGATTGAGCCTCGGAAGCGTGTGACATGAGGCACCACACCGCAACAGACAAAAGAATGGTCTTCATAAGTCAAGAAACATATCCTGAGCGCAGGTTGTTCCTCCTTGACACAGTTTGGTCAGACCGGAATGTTCCAATCAAAGGGGTCCTCTCCGCTTCCGTAACGGACGTCGTCGAGCAACGACTTCACCTTCGGTGCGATGGTCCACGTTGACATCTCAGGGAGGTCCCAATCGCTGTCGGGCAACCCCAGCGTACAAATCGGAGACACCGTCGCAGCCGTTCCCAATCCGAAAGCCTCGGTCAATCGGCCAGTGTCAGCCGCCTCAACGAGCTCCTGAACCGTCACCTTGCGCTCTTCCACCTCAACCCCAGCGTGCTTCATCAATGCGATGGCGCTGGCACGTGTGATGCCGGAAAGGACCGTGTCGCTGGTGTTGGGGACCACCATCTTTCCGTCCAAGACAAACGCCACGTTCATTGTGCCGCATTCCTCGACAGAAGTGTGCGTCGCCGCGTCAGTCCACAAGATTTGGTCGTAGCCTTCAGACTTGGCCAACTCCGTGGGGAACAATGATCCTGCGTAGTTCCCTGCAGCCTTGGCAGCGCCAGTCCCGCCGTGGGCCGCACGGGTGTAGTGCATTTCCACTTTCACCTTGACGGCTTTGGTGTAGTACGCACCCACAGGGCATGTGAAAATGCAAAAGCGGTACTGCTGGCTCGGACGAACCCCCACATGAGCCTCAGTCGCGAACATGAATGGTCGGATGTACAGTGCGCTGTCTGGGTTGCTGGGTACCCATTCATGGTCGAGCTTCAGCATCTCGACCAAGGCCTGAAGGAAAATGTCTTCAGGCACTTCAGGCATGCCCATGCGGCGGGCGGAAAAATTGAAGCGGGAGATGTTCGCACCAGGGCGGAACAAGGACACCGATCCGTCGGTCTGACGGAAGGCCTTCATGCCTTCAAAGATGGCTTGCCCATAATGCAAGGACATCATGGCTGGAGAGAACGTCATGGGCCCGTACGAGGAGATTTCTCCCCTTTTCCACTCCCCATCCTCGAAATCCATCACAAACATGTGATCCGAAAAGACCTTTCCAAACGCCAAGTTTGAGAAGTCTACATCCGCCAAACGGCTGGTTCCCACCGGGGCAATGTCAAAATCCAACGTCGTGTAATCCTCCATCAGCATAACCTTTCATTTAGGTGGTGCAAAAGTCGCAAATCTGACCCCTCAAAGCAAATGCACGCCCTCCCAAGAAGTGTTGTCTCTAGGGTCAAACTTCCCCCTGAAACAAGAATTTGTTGGGACTGACGAGTCCCGTCTTGACGGCGTACATGACCATGGCCGCGGTGTTGTTCACCCCCAACTTCGACATGATGTTCTTGCGGTGTGTGGTCACCGTATGCGCGCTGAGAAACAGTTTCTCAGCCACTTGCGTGTTGGTCATTCCTTCAGCGATCAACTCCAGCACCTCCGTTTCTCGTGCGCTGAGATGAATGGGATCGCAAGACAAGGGGAGCGATTCCAAATCGTCCACATCGATGGATTCTTGACGGATTCTGTCCAAAATCTGGCCGCAGAAAAACGTTCCTCCCCGTGCGGTCTCTCGGATGGCATCTTCCACCTCCCCCAGATCGCAATCCTTTTTGATGTAGGAATCGACCCCTGCGCGAAGCGCATTCACGAGGGTGTGGCCGCTCTGTTGGGCGGTGATGGCCAACACCCTGGTCGACGGCTTCACCGACTTGACCATGCGCACCACATCGATGTCGAACCCGTCCGACAGGAAATCCACCACCACGACGTCGGGCCCAAATGACTGAACCAAGCCCGTCAAATCCTCCCCTGACGCTGCTTCGCCAATGACCTCAATGCCCGGGACCTGACGCACCATGTTCCTCACGCCCAAGCGAAACAGGGCACTGCTGTCCGCAATGGCCAACGTATGAGGTGTGGAGGTTGACATCTGCTTTGGTTCTTTAGAACGATTCTACACAAAGATAACGAGCCGACCTCGTCCCTCAAGAACCAACATGCCAAACAAGGCCATCGTAGGCAACAAGCACCCGACCATGCTCCTTCTCTGCCTCGCATCGCAAGGCCTCCAAGTCTCGATAGCGCAGGCTGATGTGCCCCAACAACAGGGTGCCGACGTCCGCCTGTCGAGCGAGCCTCCCCGCCTCAACGGTGGTGCTGTGGTAAGTCGCCTTGGCCCTGTCGGCATCCGCGGCATTGAACGTGGCGTCGTGGTACATCACCGTGGCACCTTGACCTTGCGTACGAAGGGACTGACAGGGACGGGTGTCAGCCGAATACACGTAACTCCGTGCCGCTGGCGGAGCCACGCACCACGATGTTGGATCGAGCTGTTGGCCTTCAAATTCAGGGGACTCGCCACGTTTCAAGGCTTGGCGCACATGGAAGGGCAACTTGGCCTCTTTGGCCTTCATCCCCTTCAGCTTCCAAGGGAGCGCATGTTCCTCCACCCGCAAGCCACAGCATGGGATCCGATGCTTCACAGGAATGCTGACGAGACGGTGCCGTTCGCCTTCGACCAAGACCTTGGGCGCCTCATCGTCCCAACAGTGCACATGAATGGGAAAGGACAAGTGCGCCTGAATGCTCATCCATGTTTGGTCGATCCATTCCTTCAATCCTGGTGGTCCCCACACGTCCAGCGCCTGCTGACGGCCGAGCAAAGACATGGTGCTCAACAACCCGGGCAGACCCAAGACGTGGTCTCCATGCATGTGGCTGATGAAGATGCCTTTAAGTTTTTGGAATTTCCTCTTGTGGGTGCGCAGCGCCAGCTGTACCCCTTCGCCGGCATCGATGAGGTACATATGTCCGTGAATGTCCACAAACTGAGACGTGGTGCCTCTCGTGGGCACAGGCACTGCAGCCCCTGTCCCGAGAAACACCACGTCAAATGTCATCGCTGAAGTGCCGTCGAGGCTCAGTGCTGGACGTTCACGCGACGGGCCGTCGTGCCGTTGTGGTCGGTCACCTGCAAGAGGTACATGCCGGAGGCCACATCGGACACCTGAATGACTTCGCGACGAAGTCCCTGACCTGTGGCCATGGTTTGGCCTTGCATGTTGATCAACGCCCACGACGCCCCCAAGGACAATCCGTGCAGCGTCAACACGTCATGGGCCGGATTGGGGTACACCGCCCATGTCATACCGTCGATGTCTTGCAAGCCGGTCAACACGTTGATGTCGGTCACTTCTGCGGAGCACCCAATGCTGTCGGTCACGAGCACGCTGAAGGAACCTGCATCCAATCCGTCGATGCCCTCGCCAGTTCCCACAATGAAACCGTCCGCGTCGTACCACGTCGCAGACCAAGGTCCCTCTGCTCCTTCCACCGTGACCACAAGAGCGCCGTTGGACTCGTTTTCGTCGGTGTTGGTGACGGTGACGTCGGCCGTCATCGTGCAATCCAACCCTTCGTCGATCACCACCCAACCGCCAAACTCGCTGACACAGTCTTCCGTGGTCACCAACACGCTGAACGTTCCTGGATTGACCACAGTCACAGATTCACCCGTGCCAATTTGAAGCCCCGACGAATTGAACCATGCGATTTCCGTGGCGGTCACTCCCTCTGCCAACGACACCGTCAAGGTGCCTTGCGTGCCATCGACGCTGTTCGCGTTGACGACGTCGACGCCAGCAATCAATGGACAATTCACCCGAAGGCTGAAATTGTCGAAGGTGAAAGGTGCGTTGAAGGGCGAGAAGATGGTGGCCCATGCTTCGACGTCGATGGAAATGCGGTAGATGCCCGCACGGTCCGGCGTCCCTTGAATGGCCGCGCAGTATTGCATGCCGCCGAGAAAGGTGTTCGCATTGGGCGAATCTCCGTTGTTGTTAAAGACCACTTCCAAGCCGATTTCGTTGGCATGGAAGACTTCGTTGGTGGTGGTGTCGGTAAAGACAATGCCGGAATACGTCCCGTCTGCGGCCACCATGTCCTCGAGCACGATCACACTGTCCACTGGAAGTGTTGGCGGGTAGGTCGAATCGATTCCTGCCGCTGTGGCTGGAATCAAAATGTGCAAGACATCCAGGTACGGCTCGTCCAGCATGCCATCCACAAAGTCTTCGCCCAAGGTGGGGTCAGGAGACACGCCAAATTCGGCGTCGCCAAAATCAAAATCGATGTCGCACTGGCCAAAGGCCGACATGGACAATGCCAAACACGCCACCAAGGCGCTCCAGGATTGGATGCTTGCTTTCATGGTCTAGATGTTCAGGGTTACGATTGCGCCGCGTCGTCGGACGCGCCAAGCTCCTTCTCGGTCGCCTCCATGTACACCATGTCCACTGCTTCGTTCGCCGTGGGTGTGATGTTCAACACGCGGTCGAGTTGAGAGATTTGGACCAACTTCTCCACTGTGGGCTGCAACCCACAAAGGACGAAGGTTCCTTGCTCATCGCGGCAGAGACGGTTGCCCACCAAGACTGCACTCAACCCGCTCGAGTCGCAGTAGCGAGACTCGGTGAGGTCCAACACGATGTTGAGGTGTCCGGACTTGGCCAATTGGACCAACTCTGCTTTCAAATCAGGGGCGTGCA
>WTJL01000014.1 GCA_011524845.1 Flavobacteriales bacterium
GAGGACTGCTCCCACCACCAACGTCCGGCACGGGGGTGCTCGCCTTCGAGGACGGCACGGGTGCAGGGGGCGCATCCAATGGACGGGAAGCCCTTGCGGTGCAGGGGGTTGGTCGGGACGCTGTGGGAGTTGACGTAGGTGTCCAGCTCCTGGTCGGTCCAATCCACGATGGGGTTGAACTTGATGAGGCCGGTCATGCCGTCACGCTCAAGGCGGGGGAGGGAGGCGCGGTTGTCGCTTTGGGCTGCACGCAACCCCGTGACCCACACCGCAGCGCCCTCGAGTGAGCGTTTGAGAGGATCGATTTTGCGGATGCGGCAGCACGCTTTGCGGGCGTCGAGGCTTCGGAAGATGGACGACATGCCCTGCTCGTTCACGAACTCCTCCAACGTGGCGGTGTCCGGGAAGTAGGAGGTGAAGTCGAGGTTGCGGTATTTGCTCCTCGTTCGGTCGATCAAGTCGTACGTTTCCGGGAACAGACGTCCGGTGTCGAGGGTCACGAGTCGAACGGGAAGATCGTGTCTCGCGATGAGGTCGGTCAACGCTTGGTCCTCCAAGCCCAAGGAAGTCGTGAAGACCACCTGCTCGGGGTACTGGTCGCACAGCTGACGCAAGGCCGTGACGGCGTCGGTGCTGACGAGATGTGGAAGCGTAGACATGCCACGAAGATAACCCTTCGAGGCTTAAATCCTACTAATCCGATGGGATAAAAGAAAGATGACCTTGTTATGCGCCCGCCAAACCTGCGCCGGGGTCCACCGCGAGGTCAGAGAGTGTGCGCTTTTCGAGCACAGCGAGGTTGGCGTCGCGCACCTCGGCCATCAATCGGTTGAGGCCACACACCGCCTCGTTGCAATCTTGGCAGCGCTCGTAAAAGTGAAGGCTGACGCAGGGCAGGGGTGCAATGGGGCCGTCCAAGATGCGGATGACTTGGGCCAAGGGCGTGTCGTCGGGATGCTTGAGCAAGTAGTAGCCGCCGCCCTTGCCCTTCTTAGAGCCCAAAATGCCGCCACGCTTAAGGTCCAGCAGGATGGTTTCCAAAAACTTGGTGCTCATGGGATGCACCTTCACGATTTCCGTGATGGACGTGGGGGCATCCGAAGCGGCGACGGTGGCGTCCGCACCGTCCGCACGGCGCTGCAGATCCGTCCGGACCAACGTGCTCAGGGCACGAAACGCGTATTGGGCCTTTTTCGACAGCATGAAACGAAGATAAACGGCTTGGCTTAAATCCCTCCTTGGAGGGGGGATTATAACGGGGGACATCCCGCAGACGTGTGCCATTTCTTGGGAACATTGTACCTTAGAGGGCCTGACAATTGAACGCACATTCATGAACGCAATTCAACACACCCTGGTTTTGGTGGGATGGACGATGGCCGCTTCGATCCCCTCTTTGGCTCAGCAGCACACCGTGGCCCATCAGTGGAACGAACAGGTGCTCGAGGCCATTCGCAACGACTTTGCACGGCCTACTGTGCACGCCCGCAACCTCTACCACGCGAGCATTTTGATGTACGACAGCTGGGCTGCGTTTGACACCACCCAGTCCCAAACCATCTTCCTCGGCCAAACCTTCGACGGCTACACCTGTCCATTCGACGAGGCGGCGCTGGAGATTCCTGCGGAATTGGACGAGCGCAAGGAGGCGCAGGAAGTGGCGCTGAGCTACGCGACCTACCGTTTGGTCCGCCACCGCTACGAGAACAGCCCTCAGGCGGAGTCGACGATGGCCAACATCTACGTGCAGATGATCATTCAGGAGTTGGACACCGCGTTCACCTCCACCGATTACGCCACCTACGGCGCGCCTGCCCTGGGCAACTACCTCGCCGAGCAGCTCATCGCCTACGGCATGAACGATGGCTCCAACGAAGCCAACGACTACGCCAACACTTGCTACGAGCAATTGGAGCCCAACATTCGTCCGGAGGAACCCGGCACAAACGGATTGGTGGACCCCAACCGTTGGCAGGCCGTGGAGCTGAGCTTTGCCATCGACCAAAGCGGCGAGCTTCTCACCGAGACGCCACCGTTCTTGGGACCCCAGTGGGGAGAAGTGCCCGGATTTGCTTTGCGCGATTCCAACTTGACGGTGCTCGAACGCGACGGCTGCACGTACAACCTGTGGCACAATCCCGGACCTCCGGTGTACCTCGACACCAACGAATACGTGGGCTTCGAGGACGAGTGGAAGTGGAACCACGGCATGGTGCTTCGCTGGAGCGAGCACCTCGACCCCACGGACGGGGTGATGTGGGACATCGGCCCCGCCTCGCTCAAGTACGACGGCAGCATTCCAGCATCCGACAACCTCGACTCCTTCTACGCGTGGGAGAACGGCGGACTCGTGTCGTGGTACGACGAGAACGGAAACTTTGGAGGACAGGGCCACGAGGTCAATCCCTTCACGGGGGAGCCCTACGCGGCCAACATGGTGCCACGCGGCGACTATGCGCGAGTGATTTCGGAGTTTTGGGCGGACGGTCCAGAATCTGAGACCCCTCCTGGCCACTGGTACACCCTCCTCAACGAATTCATCTTGGACGGTCAGGCAGGACAACATCGCTGGCGCGGTCAAGGCCCCATCATCGAAGATCTCGAGTTTGACGTCAAGGCCTACCTCGCCTTGGGCGGGGCCATGCACGATTGTGCCATTGCGGCGTGGAGCGCCAAAGGGTACTACGACTACTCGCGTCCGGTGTCGGGCATCCGCTACATGGCGGAGCACGGCCAAAGCTCGGACCCCGACCAGCCCAACTACCACCCCGCAGGCCTGCCCTTGATCCCGGGATGGATCGAGATGGTGGACGATGCGGATCCCTTGAACTTCTTCGACGGCGAAGACCAAACCGGAAAGGTCAAGGTCCGTTGCTGGAAGGGGCCCGACTACATCGAGGTGCCCTTGATCGACGAGGCGGGGGTCGATTGGATTTTGGCCGACCGCTGGTGGCCGTACCAGCGTCCCAGTTTCGTGACGCCTCCGTTTGCGGGGTACGTCAGTGGCCACAGCACGTACTCGCGTGCCGCGGCAGAATTGCTTGAGTTGTTGACTGGATCGGAGTACTGGCCCGGCGGCTTGGCCGAGTGGTCGGCGCCGATGAATCAGTTCTTGGTGTTTGAGGACGGACCAAGCATGAGCTTCAACTTGCAGTGGGCCACCTTCATGGACGCGTCGAACGAAAGTGCGCTGAGCCGCATGTGGGGAGGCATTCACCCGCCCATTGACGACGCTCCTGGGCGCCGGATCGGAAAGCACGTCGGACGCAACGCCTTCCACTACGCCGAGACCATCGTGTTCCCTCAATGGGCGCAGGAGTTTGGCGGCGACGGGTTCTTGCCCTCGGACGTGTGCTCGGGCGACTTCAACGGCGACGGCACACGCGGGTCAGGCGACTTGATCTTGTTCTTGACGGCCTTTGGGTTGGGATGGACCGGCCCCTACGATTTGGACAATTCCGCCGTCATCGACACCCAAGACTTGCTGGAGTTCCTGCAGTTGTGGAACACGGAATGTGACTGAGCCTGTGCAGGTCTGAGGCCTGCGGTCATGCACAACGTCCTGCGGAACAACTCTCACGGCTTCTTGTGCTGCGAACGGTGGTTTGCGTGATTTTTGGGTCATGGATTCAAAAAACACCCATTTGATTTTGTTCAGCGCCGCCTTCTTGGTGCTGGGTTTTGTGTTGGGCCGCGTGACGGTCCCCCACCACGGTCCCCACGGCAAACGCGTAACGCACAAGGGATGCGAGGCTCACGAAGGTCACGGAGAGTTCATGTGGGTAGGCGAGGGCGACACCGACGTCCAAGTGATGATGCTCAGCGACGAAGAATTTGAAGGCGACACCGTCTTCACGTTGCCCGGTGGCGGCACGGTGAACGTGGTCCGCAACGGGGAAGAGGTGGAAGTGGAGGTGGAGATGGACGACGTCGACCTCGAAGAGCTCATGGGCGACGTTGAGAAGCGCGTTCGTGTCACCCGTGAAGAAGGCGCCGACGGCGAAGTGCGCGTCGAAAAGCGGGTCATTGTGGTCCGCGAAGAAGAATAAGAACCTCAAGATTCCCCCTATGAAACACAACCCTACCCCTTGGTGGCAGGCCGGCATGCTGGCATGCACATTGATTTTGGCCAGCTGCGGCGGCGCAGACGTGGCAGAAGAGGCCCCTGCGGCTCAGACAGAAGCGCCGACGTTGGACACGGCGATTGCCGAGCGTGGCGAGCCTTGCACCTGCGTGGCCGAGAACTTGGAAGCGATGACCGGCTTGCTCGAGTCCCTGAAGAGCACCGAGAAAGTGACCGCCCAAGAGCTCAACATCCAGATCGCCCAAATGATGTTGCCCTGCATGAAGCCCACCGGCGACACCAACATCGACCGTGAATACTCACGCGCCATGGGACAATGCGAGCAATTTGCGGAGCTCACCGATGTGATGACCCAGGTGAAAGTGGAAGTGCAGTCTCGCGTCGAGCAAGAAGCCGCCAGCGAGCAAGCCAACGACCTCGGAGGTGCCAAGGGCGCCAACGCGGTGTTGGACAAGTTGAAGGGGTCGTAAGGCGCCTTTCAGAAACGTTCAGAAAACCTGATCCGCGGTCATTCCGCGTCGTCGAGGCCGAGTCGTTTGAGCACCGCTTGAACCTCGGCCTCGGTTTTTGTGAGCT
>WTJL01000100.1 GCA_011524845.1 Flavobacteriales bacterium
GCCACAGGGATGCTGTTGCATGAGACCGTTGCGTCTTGCGGCTGAGCCAAGAACTGAGGGAGCAAGCTGTTGCCGTCGCAATCCACGTCGTTGGCTTCTGGATAGACGCAAGGCAAGGCCGGTTGTGGAGGATCAGTGGCAGCGGGGTTGTAGTTGCACGCCCATGGTTCTTGACAACCAGGAATCTCGAGGGCATTGCAGATGCCGTCTCCGTCGAAATCAAGGTAACAGTTGCCGTCGCAGTCGTAGAGGCCGTTGGGGTAGAGATCTATCGCGTACAAGCACAGGTCGTTGTTCACGAGTTCGGCGTCAGGAACGAAGTTGCAGGCGTTGGGGTCGAAACAATCTCCTTCACAAATGCCGTTGAAGATGATGTCCAAATCGTACGTCGCCACGGCAGACCCGGTCCACGCGTTTTGGATGGTCACGCTCCATGTCCCTGATCCATTGAGCCCAAATGTGTTGGTGTTCAGCGTGTACGTGTAAAAGCCGTTCTGGGTGGTGCTCCAGTTGCCAGGCCATGAATTGGCTGCGCCTGTGCCCACATCCGTGCATCCTCCGGTAGGGTTGATGTTCCATCCACCCCACACGATGCACTCCCCATTGGGAGCGTACAGGTACACCATCATGTCGGCAGGGTAGCTGGCACCCGTTCCCGTAAAGTTCAGGTTGAACGTCACCGAGGTCAAGTTGCCGGCAAGGGTGGCGGACTCTGAGTCCGTTTGGCCTGAGCTCAATTGGCTGAACATGCTCATGGTGTAGTTGCATGGCTGTGCCAAGACCTCCGCATTCAATGCGAGGGCAGCGATCAACACAAAGGAAGAAAAAAGCTTTTTCATGGTCTTCGGGGAGAGTCTTGCAATTTACAACAGGTTGGCGATGCCTCAGGTTGCATCAAAAAAGCCTGACACCGAGGCGTCAGGCTTTGTTTGCGACCGTTTAAATCAGCCGCAGGAGGCGCCAAACACGCTCAGCAATTCGAGCAGGTCGGACACCGTCGTGGATCCGTCTCCACTGATGTCGGTTGAGCACCCTTCAGTGCAACCGAATTCGGCCAAGATTTCGAGCAAATCCCCCACCGTCACGGAGTTGTCGCCATTGACGTCACCAAAACAGGTGTCAAGCACGCAGCTGCCGTCGTCCAGGACGGCATTGGGATTGAAGTTGACTGCCGCCTCGTCGGTGCAGCCCGATTCGCCCAAATTCAAGACAAACGATCCAAAGACCTCCTCTTGGCTGAAGGGGAAGCCAAACACCGTCACCCAACCGTTGACGTAGATGTCCACGCGGTACGACCCTTGAACCATGGGTGTGCCCGTGATGGACGCACAGTATTGGTTTCCTCCAAGGAACGAACATGTGTTTCCAGAATCGCCGTTGTTGTTGCAGTTCACCTGGAGCCCAACGGCACCCAAAGTGGTCGTGGACAGGGTGTCGCTCAAATCCACCAGCACGATGTTGGACAACGAGGCGCTGTCCAGTGGTGTGGTGGGAGAGAAGGGCAGGGTCGAGTCGATGTCGAGCACATACTGCGGCAGCAAAATGTGCAAAATGTCTTCGTAGGGAAGGCCGAGGACACCGGGGTCAAACGTCTCGCCCAATTCAGGGTTGGGAGACACCCCCAAGGTGAGGTCGCCAAAGTCGTAGTCGGCCGTGCACTGTCCCATGGCGCTGGAGCCAAGGCAAACGGCAAGGCTGGCCGTCAAACAAACGTTCAAAAAGTGTTTCATGGTTTCGGTTGGTGGGATTCATTCAGGGCATTCGAGGCCAAAATTGGCAAGCAAGGCAAGCAAGTCCTCGACGCTTACGGCATTGTCGCCGTTCAAGTCGGCCATGCATCCTTCGAGGCAGCCGAAGTCTCCAAGCATTTCGAGGATGTCCGCCACAGAGACGAGCAAGTCGGCGTTCAAATCGCCGAGGCAAAGTGGGAACTCACATGTGCCGTCGTCGATGGTGGCGGTGTCGTCGTAGTTGGTGGCTCCGGGGTCGGTGCAACCCGCGCAGGTCGTGTTGTCACCGCCACACACGCCACAGTCGTCCAACACCACGGTTCCACCGCAAGTGCCTTCACAGTCGACTCCGGCAATGCAGGTGCCTTCACAGTCGAAGCCAGGTTCAGGGAACGCACACGACCCATCGTCCGCATTGGCCTCAGGATTGTAGTTGCAGGCTTCCACATCGGTGCACCCAGTGACCGTCAGCACTTCGGCTCCATCGATCAGCCCATCGCAGTTGTTGTCCACATTATCGCCCGTGCCCGCAGCTCCTGTGTACACATTGGCGTTGCTGTCGTCGCAATCTTGATCGTTGAAGGCATACGGCAAGGTGTTGGCGGGATCGCACGCGTTCACAAGGACATTGGGGTCGCCGTACCCATCGCCATCGAGGTCCTGGTACACTTCCAATCCATCAAACACCACGACCTGAGTGCTTTCATTGAAGCTGGCCACCACCGTTTCTGTGATGGTCAAAATCGCAGTGGTGCTGTTGGACACGGTCAAGTCCCCGCCTTCGGTTGGAGTGAAGTCGCTGGAACCAAGGAAATCGTCTCCGGTGAAGACGCCGTCGCTGTCGTAAAAGGCAATGTTGTAGGTGGTTCCCGCATCGAGGGGGATGCTGAACCCACCGAGGGTGGGCGTCTCGTCTCCGTCGGCATAGGCGGAGGTGTAGATGCCACCTTCTGGACCGCTCAACACAAAGTAGGGATCTGGCGAGCCAAACACATCTTCAATGTCTTGCCCCCAACCGCCACCAAGTGTGGTGATGTTGACTTGCGTCAGCGCGAGCTCCGTCACGTCTGTTTGGACAGACACGGTGTACGTGCCCGCTGCGTCGTAGGTGAAGGAGGGGTTGAATTCGGTGGAGGTTTGTCCGTTGCCAAAGTCCCAGGCGTACGTCGCCCCAGCGCCTTCCACGAGGTTGGTCCCTTGAATGGTCAACGGCGCACAGCCTTGGTTGGCACTCAAAGCAAAACTGCTGGGGCCATCACCACCTTCACCGGGTTCAACAATCAGAGGCAGGCTGAAACTTTCGTTCACCGTTTGCTGGAAACCAAACGCCGACACAAGCACCGACACGTTGATGTCCACAAAGAACGATCCACTGACCAGAGGCGTTCCACAGACCACGGAACATCCGTAGTACTCTCCGTCGCCAGGCTGGTACACCCCGTCGGGGTTGTTGGGTGAGAATTCCAGCCCAAACGGCAATCCAGTCACCGAGGTGATGGTGACGGTCAACAACGTGGCCTCCAGTCCTGAACCAGGATCCACCACAGAGGGAGGGAGGTTGAACGTGGCCGTGGACGAGTAGGGCTCTCCTTGAACGGCATTGGGGAGCTGTTCTGGACAAAGCACCGGAAAGTCCACTGCCACACATGTGAGGTCGGGCTCGCACGTCTCACATTGCGAAAACACGGACAAAACTGGGGCGATCAAGAGCACACTGCCCCACAGAAGGTTGGATAAGTTGGTCATGGGAATGAGATCAGCAATCGGTTCCAAACGCCGCGAGCAACATCAAGATGTCCGACACGTTCACGTTGGTGTCGCCGTTGACGTCCATGGTGCATCCTGTCGTGCAGCCAAACTCAGACAAGACGGCCAGCACATCGGCCACCGACACGGCTCCGTCAGTGTTGACGTCTTCTGGACACGTGGCGGGCGCTTCTTCACTGGCGTCAATCGCTCCGTCGCAGTTGTTGTCGACCCCAACGCCTGTTCCGGGAGCCCCGGGATACACCGTGGAGTTGGCGTCGTTGCAATCGCCACCTGTGAAGACGGTTCCTGCAGGAGACACCGACAAGCACGTCGCGCCCATCTGCAGATCGCCATAGCCGTCGTTGTCGCTGTCTTGGTAGTAGGGTTGGCTGTACGTGCAGCTTCCATCGTCGGTGTTGGCCCCGCTGTCGTAGTTGCAAGCGGTCGTGTCCGTGCAGCCTGGAACGTCTGCTCCGCCTGCGTCCACGCAGAAATCGTGGGTGGCTTGCGAGCCAAAGTTTCCGCCAGTCACCATCTGCGCCAAGACGTTGCCGTCTCCGTCTTCGATGGTGTAGTTGCCCACCACTCCACCGTATTGGAGTCCGTCACCGTAGCTGTCGTTGACCGTCAAGGTGTAGCACCCCGTCGCCACACAAGCGCTGGCCGAATAGTTGGTTTGGGAGCCAGAATAGGGTCCACCTTCCATCACCACAGTTCCTGATTCGCTCGTCACGCTCCACGTCGTTTCCCCAGGGTAGTTATCGGTGAGAAGGTTGAAGGTGAGGTTGACGCCGTTCAAGACACAGGATCCATCGTCCACCACCGCGGAAGGGTCGTAGTTGCATGCTGCCGGGTTGGTGCAACCGCCGCAGGTGCTGTTGTCCCCGCCACACACACCACAGTCATCGTTTTCGGCGCAGCTGCCGTCGTCGAAAATGGCTTCCGGGCTGTAGTTGCACGCCGTGGGGTCGGTGCAACCGTTGTCTGGATTGAAGCCGGTGGGGTATCCGTCCAGGACCAGGGTGCCAGACCCCGTAGGATCCAAGTACTGGCTTACTCCGAGTCCCCAGCTGATGTCAAATCGGCCGTAGTAGTCGTACGCTCCATTGTTGACAGACCCGGAACAGGCGGCAGCCCCTCCGTAGAGTTGGCCGATGATGCGGTGGTCCTGGTTGAACA
>WTJL01000133.1 GCA_011524845.1 Flavobacteriales bacterium
TCTTCTTGGCGACCTGCCTGGGGTTGTCCTCCATGCACGCATGGTCGCAAGCAGATACCTTGGAAATGGACGTAACCTTTGTGGGAAGCCGACAAATGGAAGTGCGGGACGCTGTGAAACTGAGCTCATGGCCCACGGCACGTCCCCTTTCCAACCAGAAACCCAAGTTGAACTACGAATTGCTGTCCAAAAGGCTGCAATTTGTACCAAGCATGACGCCCGTTGAAGCCACACGGCTCAGAGTCGACCCCTCTCTGTCGCGGCTCTACCGTGGATACGCTCGCGCCGCGGCTGGGACGCGAGGGACAAGCATGGTCGACGTAAGCTACACAGATTTGAGGTCGCGCAACGGAAGCTGGGGTACTGCCTTTCACCACACCGCCACCAACAGTCCCTCTCCATTGCTCACCGGCAGAATCAATGACAACAACATTGATGCATGGGCTTCACGGTTTGTGGGAAAAGAAAAAATTTCGATTCAAGCCAGTGCTGGTCGCAGCCAAGTTCTGCTGTATGGTTTCGACACCTTGGCCGTTGACACTGCCCTGACCCCCTTCGATGCTCCTCAAGTGGTGTGGTCTGAGGCGAATGCGACCGTCAATTTCAAGAGCCATCACAAAGCCACCAAAGCATTCAACCATGAAGCGCTCGTCCACATGGGCTGGCTCGGCAATGACCGTGGTGCGCACGAGCGGACATTCAGAGTGGAAGCTGTGGGCAAGAAGCACTTTGATTCCCTTCTTGGAGAATTCGGGGTCGATGTGCAGTTGGACGCCTACGGAGTAGACACCGCTCAAACCTCCAATCAGGCCATTGTCCAGTTTGAACCTCGTGTCACCAAACGTCAAGGGCCATGGATGGCCCAAGCTGGTCTCGGAGTGGCCATTGACGCCGACCAACCCACCAGAGACGGACTAGGAGATGCCTTTCACTTGTACCCGAGAGCCGAACTCTCTGTCAACTTGCTGCGCAACTTGTTCATTCCCTACGCCCGCTTGGGCGGCGAGTTGATGGCCAACAACTTTCACTCATTGACGCGTGACAATCCCTTTTACGCCCCTTCCACCTTAGACACGCCTGTGGACGTGTTGGGAACAGAGGTGCTGTACCCCGGATTCAGAAGCACCAACAAGCGGCTGGCGTTTTCCGGAGGCGTTCGAGGAACCGTCACCCAAGTGTTCCGCTTTCACGGTTTCTTCAGCACCGCAAAATTCGAGGATTTTGTATTGTTCCGTCCGACGTTTGACGGCGACACTGCAAGTTTTGCATCGTTCAATGCGGTCTACGACACGGTGTCGGTTCGGACCCTCGGTGGAGAAGCCGAATTCGATTTGGGAGAATCGTGGTCGTTTTCTGGAGGCTTGAACCTTCATCGGTACAGTGTGCCCACACAAGACCGTGCATGGAACCTTCCCAACATGGTGTGGAAAGCCTCGGCAACCTACCGATTGATTGAAGGCCTGAGCCTCACCGCTCGTGCCAAGTACGTGGGTGAGCGCTACAGCATTACGCAGAGCGACAATTATGGCGACACCACGCCTTTGAGTGACGGGGAGTATGAGCTTCGCTTGCCTGGTTTCCTCGACCTCAATGTCACTGGAAACTACACCTACAACGATCGCCTCGGAGGGTGGTTGACCTTCGCCAATATGGCCAATGCCCAATACGCCGAATGGGGTGGTTTTCCCGTGCAAGGATTTCAGGTCCTGGCAGGGGTGCATTACGCCTTCTGACGAACTATTCACAATCCTGTGAAAACCCCGGTTTTTTCGTGGAAAAATCGGGGTTTTTCATGCCCTGAATCTTGGGCCCCAAGGGGGGCTTCCACCCTACCTTCACAGGTAGAATTTTCAAAGATGTCAGAAGAGAACAAGAAAGCTGGGCAAACAGGGTACGACGCGAGTCAGATCCAGGCCCTGGAGGGCATGGAGCACGTGCGGATGCGTCCGTCGATGTACATCGGCGACGTCGGTGTCCGAGGACTGCACCACTTGGTGTACGAGGTGGTGGACAACTCCATTGACGAGGCCCTCGCGGGTCACTGCGACACCATCACGGTCACCATCACCGAAGGAAATGGAATCCGAGTGTCGGACAACGGCCGTGGCATTCCCGTCGACATGCACGAGAAAGAGGGCGTCAGCGCCCTCCAAGTGGTCATGACCAAAATCGGGGCCGGCGGTAAATTCGACAAAGACGCCTACAAGGTGTCGGGTGGTTTGCACGGGGTCGGTGTGTCGTGTGTGAACGCCTTGTCCACCAGCCTGCGCGCCGAAGTCCATCGTGGCGGCAAAGTCTACGAGCAGGAATACGCCCGAGGCAAAGAGCAGTACGCCGTTCGCGAAATTGGCACCACCGAGAAGCGAGGCACCACGGTGGAATTCCAGCCGGACCACGAGATTTTTGAGACCCTGGTCTACAGCTACGACACCTTGGCGGACCGCATGCGTGAATTGTCCTACCTGAACCAGGGCATCACCATCACGATGACGGACGAGCGTCACACCGATGAAGAAGGCAACTTCGTCACGGAGACGTTCCACAGCACCGAGGGATTGAAAGACTTTGTGACGTACCTCGATGGGAACCGCGAAGCGATCATCCAAGAGGTCATTCACATGAGTGGCGAGCGCAATGGCGTTCCTGTGGAGGTCGCCATGACCTACAACAACTCGTTTTCGGAGAACCTCTTCTCTTATGTGAACAACATCAACACCCACGAAGGCGGAACGCACTTGACCGGATTCCGCCGGGGTTTGACCAACACGTTGAAGAAGTACGCGGACAGCAGCGGGATGTTGGACAAACTCAAGTTCGACATCAGCGGCGACGATTTCCGCGAAGGATTGACCGCAGTGGTCAGTGTGAAGGTGGCAGAACCTCAGTTCCAAGGCCAAACCAAGACCAAGCTCGGAAACGCCGAAGTCAGCGCTCCAGTGAGCCAGGCCGTGAGCGACATGCTCGAAGCCTACCTCGAAGAAAACCCCAACGACGCCAAGACCATCGTTCAAAAGGTCATCCTCGCCGCCCAAGCACGCCACGCGGCGCGCAAGGCCCGTGAGATGGTCCAACGCAAAACCGTCATGGGCGGCAGCGGCCTCCCCGGCAAGCTCGCCGACTGCGCGGAGAAGGACCCGGCCGTGTGCGAGCTCTTCCTCGTCGAGGGTGATTCAGCAGGCGGAACGGCCAAGCAGGGCCGCGACCGCTTGTTCCAAGCCATCATGCCGCTTCGAGGGAAGATCCTCAACGTGGAGAAGGCGATGCACCACAAGATCTTCGACAACGAAGAAATCAAGAACATCTACACCGCCCTTGGCGTCACCGTAGGGACAGAAGAAGATGAGCGTGCGCTCAACATGGCCAAGCTTCGCTACCACAAAATCGTCATCATGTGTGACGCCGATGTGGACGGCAGCCACATTGAAACGCTCATCCTCACCTTCTTCTTCCGCCACATGAAGGACCTCATTGAGAACGGCTACGTGTACATCGCCACTCCACCGCTCTACCAGGTGAAAAAGGGACAGCGCTCCATCTACGCGTGGAACGACGACGAACGGGACCGCTTGATTTCTGAATTCAAAGGCAAGAGCGGCAGCGAAAGCGGCATTCACGTCCAGCGCTACAAGGGTTTGGGTGAGATGAACGCCGAACAACTTTGGGAAACCACGCTCAACCCGGAGAACCGGACGTTGCGTCAGGTCACCATCGAGAATGCAGCAGGTGCAGATCACGTCTTCTCCATGTTGATGGGCGATGACGTTCCGCCGCGCAGAAAGTTCATCGAAGACAACGCGAAGTACGCGAACATCGATGCCTGATCGCTTCGAGCGGCTGCAAGTGGCGGGCATGACGTGCACGTCCTGCGTGGCCCGCATCGAAAACGCCCTGAATGGGGTGACCGACGTCCAACACGTGCACGTCGATTTGAAGCAAGGCACCGCCATGGTGTCAGGAAGCGACAGCCTTTCGCGCGAGACGCTGATACAGGCCGTTCTTGGCGCGGGTTACAGCGTCATCGCTGACGAGGTCGCTGAAGCGGACACCACCGAGGCAACCACCTCTCCCGCCTCAGCCGCTTCGTTTGCCCCCCTTTTGGTGGCCGTGGCGTTGATTGGGTTGGGAAGCCTGGCCGCAGGCGGCAGCGAAGGGTTCATGGCCCGTTTCATGGGCGGGTTTTTCTTGGTGTTTGGCGGTCTGAAATTGCTCGATCTGCGCGGCTTTGTGTCCGCCTACGCCATGTACGACGTGCTCGCGGCGCGTGTGACCGCCTACGGTTGGGTGTACCCGTTTCTCGAAGTTGGACTGGGACTGGCCTACTTGGCCGTACCAGGCGAGGCCAACTTGCACCTCGCGACGTTGGGACTCATGTCCTTTTCATCCGTGGGTGTGGTGTTGGCCGTGACGCGAGGTGAACAACTCAAGTGCGCGTGCATGGGCACGGCATTCAACTTGCCCATGACCACAGTGACCATTGTGGAAGATCTCGGCATGGCCGCCATGGCCGCCGTCATGTGGATGCAAACCTCCCCTTTTTAACCTCTCGATTCAATTGCCATGGCCAACTCTTGGAACAACCAAATCGTCTGGGTGACCGGTGCCAGCAGTGGCATTGGCAAGGCCTGCGCCGAGGCGTGGGCGCGCCGTGGGGCCACGGT
>WTJL01000064.1 GCA_011524845.1 Flavobacteriales bacterium
CGTTTGAGCTTCAGCTCGGCCTTGCGCAACCCGACCCTCGCCGACCAATACCTGTTCCTCGATGTGGGGCCTGCGACGTTGGTGGGCAACTTGAACGGCGCCCAAGACCTCGTGACGGTCTCCAGTTTCATCGACTACAGAAACAGCTCGTCGGGGTCCAACATTGGCTTCAACCTGGATACGTTGGTGTACTTCGACATTGCGCCCTTGCAGCCCGAGCAGGTTCGTACGGTGGAGGCGGGCTACCGCACCACGCTGGGAGAGAAGCTTTACCTCGACGCCAACTATTACTTCAGTTGGTACACCAATTTCATTGGCTACAACCTGGGCCTGGACCTGTTGTTTGAGAATCCGTCGTTCCCTGAGTTCATCACTGGGGTGGACGTGTACCGCTATGCGGCCAACAGTTTGAACCAAGTCCAAACCCAAGGCGCCTCGCTCGGCTTCAACTACTTCTTGGACGACAACTTCACCCTCAACGGCAACTACAGCTGGAACAAGCTGGTGAAGACAGACGAGGACGATCCGATCATTCCCGCCTTCAACACGCCGGAGCACAAATACAACGTCGGATTGACGGCGCGTGGACTCAGCGCCAAGGACAAGGACACCTGGGGCTTTGGCATCAACTACCGCTGGGTGCAAGGCTTCGTTTTTGAAGGGTCTCCTCAGTTCACAGGCTTTGTCCCGAGCTACGACCTTCTCGACGCGCAGGTCAACTACAAGTTCGATGCCCAAGGGCTGACGGTGAAGGCCGGTGCGAGCAACCTGTTGAGGAACGAGCACATCGAAACGTACGGCGGACCCACCGTGGGTCGATTGGCGTACATCAGCTTGTCTTTGGACGTGAATTGATTCGCGGATTGAAAATTGAACTTATCGACACATTTTTGGGGTTTGTCGACGAAATGGTGTGGTTTGTACACATATTTGTCGGGATTCGCCTATCTTTATCGCAAACCATTTAACCCTATGAAAAAGTTTCTCACCCTTGCCTTGAGCCTCTTGGCCTTCAGCCAGTTGGACGCTCAGGTGCGCTACCTCAACGAGGTATTCACGGATGTGAACGTCACGACCGACGTCGTGTATGGAACCAACGTGACTGTTTTGCCATTGCTCCAAGGTGCTCCCCCCGCGGCGCAGCCTTTGGTGTGTGACATCTACGAGCCTGCGGGCGATACGGAAGTGGATCGTCCTTTGATGATTTACATCCACACGGGCAACTTCTTGCCTCAGTACTTGAACGGCAGTGCCGTGGGTACCAAGAGCGACTCCGTGGCCGTTGAACTTTGCTCTCGCTACGCCAAGATGGGCTACGTGGTGGCTTCCATCGACTACCGTTTGGGATGGAACCCGCTTGCGGCCACCCAGTCTGAGCGTACGTACCAGTTGATCAACGCGGCCTACCGCGGTGTTCAGGATGCGCGTACTGCTGTGCGTTTCTTCCGCATGACGGAGGACACCATGGGCGATCCTTACGGCATCGACGGCTCCATGGTCGGTTACCTCGGTGAAGGCACCGGTGGCTACGTGAGCTACGCAGCCTCGACCATCAGCGACTACAACGACATCATTCTTGACGACATGGGCGCGCCCATCGCCAAGTTCTGGACTGGAACCCCAGGTCAGGCTGACTACATCCCCATGGTGATTGAAGCTGTGAACGGTGACCCTGAGGCCATCACGGACGGTTTTGCTCCTGCTGGCGTGTTTGGGCCAGATCCCGTTCAGCTCTGCATTGCAAACCACCCCGGCTACAGCTCAGACGTGGCGTTCCAAGTGAACCTCGGCGGAGCCTTGGGCGATTTGAACTGGCTCGACGCGGGCGATCCTGCGATGATCAGCTTCCAGTCTCCTGTGGACCAGTTTGCTCCTTACACCACGGGTGTGCTCGTGGTTCCCACCACCAACGAAAACGTGGTGGAGGTGAGCGGTGCATTCGACATCCACTCGGAAATCAATGCTCAACCCGCCCCCAACAACAACGCGTCTTACCAAGCCCTCGGTTTGTCTGACGTCTTCTCCAGCCAAGCTGTGGCCAACGGCAACATGGGCTGGGACGGTCTCTACCCTGTGAAGAACGACTACGTCAACGGCCAGCCTACGCAGCCTTTTGACGGCGCTCCATGGCAATGGTGGGACGTGGCGACCACGGAATTGGTGGACGCTGCCAACGGAACGACGATTGCCCAGACGCAGTTGACGTTGAACCCCAACATGGGTCCCCTCGAGGGCCGCGCGTACTGCGACACCATCGTGGGGTACGCTGCACCTCGTATGGCTGCCCTCCTCGGCTTGGCTTCTGCCGGTCCTGGTTGCACCGACGCTGAGGCTTGCAACTACAACGCTTTGGCCACGTCTGACGACGGCTCTTGCACTTACGCAGAAGCTGGTTTTGACTGCGCTGGAAACGCCATCGCTCCTGGCTGCACGGACCCCATGGCCTGCAACTACGACAACATGGCGCAGACCGACGACGGTTCTTGCGACTACCTCGAGACGTCCACCATCCCCACCGGCGAAGCCGACGTGTGGCTCGTGGGCTTGACCCTCACCGGCACGCCATTCGAGGCGTTGGCAGGTGGTTGTGAAGCTGCAGGTGGTGTCAACCCCAACGTGAGCATCAACGGTGTGATCGTCGGAGACGGCTCTGCACCTTTGACGATGGCGGGCATTTCTGACCCCACCGGCTTGCTCGGTGATTTGGCGGCTCTCGCGTCTACTGTGTCGTTCGGCATCTGCGGTGACAACATCACTGTGGCGGCCTTGGGCAACATCATTCCCATGGTGGGCAACGGCCAGTTCTGGCAGTCGCCGATCCCTGTGAATGCAGACGGTCAGTACCTCTGGGCTGCACCGATGGCCAACTTCGGCATCGGATGTGCAGACCCCACCGCCAACAACTTCACGAGCCCTTGCGACTTGAGCTTGGCTTGCACCTACGACGTCGTCTTCTCTGTGGACATGAACACCACGGACGGCACAACGGGTGTGGCATGGGCTGGCACGATCAACGGATGGAACAACACGTCCAACCCCATGTCTGACGACGACATGGACGGTGTGTACGAAGTGACCATCTCATTGCCTGCAGGTTCACACGAATACAAGTTCATCCAAAACGCTGACTGGGGATTGGCAGAGACGTTCAACGGCTCTGAGTCTTGCACGACGCCTCCTGCTGAGTTTGTGAACCGTGTGGTGACCATCGAAGGTGCCACCATGCTCGACGTGGTGTGCTACAACAGCTGCGAAGCTTGCCCAACCTCAGGTTGCACGGACCCTGCCTTCTTGGAGTTTGATCCTTACGCAGGCATCGACGACGGCTCTTGCGGCACGTTGGTGGTGGAAGGTTGCTTGTACGACAATGCGACCAACTACGACCCCATCGCCAACACCGACAACGGCTCTTGCCAGTTCGACGGTTCAGGCACCGGCAGCGACTGCCCAGGTGACCTCGACGGCGACGGTGCAGTGGCGACGGCTGACTTGCTCAACTTCTTGAGCTTCTTCGGCAGCACTTGCAACTGATTCGATTGACATTCCTTTGAAAAGGGCTGCCCTCGGGCGGCCCTTTTTTTTGTGTTGTGTCGGCGTAGAGAGGATGTGGCACGACGTTTGAAGAGATGTGAAACATCTGAAGCGTGGTGACCAAGGTTGCCCGTTTGGAATTCATTCTTTGTTATCTTCAACCCTCAAACAACAGAACATACCTATCGTTATGAAGCAGTTTTTCGCAGCATGTGCCTTGATGTTGGGCATCGTTTCCTTGAGCGTGGCTCAAGAAGTCGTCACTGGTCCTGCCATCAGCTTGGACAAAGACGTTCACGATTACGGAACCATTCAGCAGGGCGCCAACGGCGCGTGTGAATTCACAGTGACCAACAGCGGCACTGAGCCACTCATCATTTCTCGTTGCAAGGGCTCTTGCGGTTGCACCGTTCCTCAGTGCGAGAAGTCGCCCATCGCTCCAGGCAACACGTCTGCGATCACGGTGAAGTACGACACCAAGCGCATCGGCCCAATCAACAAGTCGGTGACCATCACTTCCAACGCCTCCAACGAACCCACCAAGGTGATCCGCATCAAGGGCAAGGTGGAAGCCTCTGACCTCGGAAACAGCGGTGGAGTTCCTGTGAAGCAGCCTGCAGCAGGCGCGCCCACCACGGGCAAGCAATAAGCAGAACCCCTTCCGATTCAACCAAAGCCACCCTGCGGGGTGGCTTTGTTGTTTGAATGCGGGTATTTTTGTGCTCCATCTCCAACACGGAAGACGCCACCATGAACATTCCAGCGCAATACGATCCCTCTTTGACCGAAGACAAGTGGTACGCCCACTGGCTCGAGGCGGGACACTTTCACTCCACACCGGACGAGCGAGAACCCTACACGGTGGTCATTCCTCCTCCCAATGTGACAGGGGTGTTGCACATGGGGCACATGCTCAACAACACCATTCAAGACGTGTTGGTGCGTCGTGCCCGCATGCAAGGCAAAAACGCGTGCTGGGTGCCAGGAACCGACCACGCGTCCATCGCCACAGAGG
>WTJL01000055.1:0-2284 GCA_011524845.1 Flavobacteriales bacterium
GTGGCCGACTACGACAAGGATGGGCGATTGGACGTGTACATCTGTCACTACCACACCCCACAAACCAATTCTGAGTCCAACCGCCTGTTTCGATCGACCGGCGGAGTGGACATGGCCATGACCTTTGACGATGTCACTTCGACTGCAGGAGTTGGCAACGGGGTTCGTCAGTCGTTTCAATCGACCTGGGTGGACGTGGACCGAGACGGCTGGCTTGATTTGCACGTCATCAACGACCGAATCTTTTGGGCCGACGCGTTGTACCGCAACCAAGGAGATGGCACATTTGTCGACATGGCGCCCGATTGGGGCATTGACATTGGGGAGTACTCCATGAGTTCGACGGTGTCTGACTTTGACAAAGACGGAGATTGGGACTTTGTCGTGACCAACGGTGCCAACGAAGGGAATTCGTTTTTGCGATGCGAGGGACAGCCCTTCCAAATGGACATGACGGACCCTCCGGAACTTCTTTACAACGAAGTGGCAGCCAATGCAGGCATTTTGTTGGACAACCTTGCCTGGGGTGCCCTGTGGTTCGACACCGACAACAACGGCTGGCAAGATCTGTTCATTGGCACAGGCACCTCCGCCTACACCGACTACCCCATCGTCCTTGACGTGTATGCGAACAGCTTCAATGGCTTTTGGATGAACAACCAAGGCCAATTTCCGCTCGAAGATGCCTACGAAAACGTGCTCACAGACAACGACGTCACGTTCTCATCGGCTTGGGCAGACCACAACAACGACGGGGCCATGGATTTTGTGTCCCACCGAATTGGGCCTCGCGCCCGCTTGTTGAACGGGGTGCCCAACGACAACCATTGGGTGCAAATTCACCTTACGCCTTCGTCTGGCAACTTGGATGCCATTGGCGCAGTGGTGACGGCGTGGAACAACGGAACGCCTGACATGCGGGTCAGAAAATGCGGGTCAGAATACCTCAACCAAAACAGCAAGAGGTTGCACTTTGGCCTCGGCAGCACGGCCGAGCTCGACAGCATGGTGGTGGACTGGCCTTCTGGGGCACACGTGGTGTACTCCGACTTGACGTTGGACGCCGTCAACACCCTTCATGAGGACGGAGCCTCCACGGCCAATGTGGTAGCGGGGTGCACCTATGCAGTGGCCTGCAACTTCAATCCAGCGGCGACGGAAGACGACGGCACCTGCGACTGGTCATGCGCTTGCGGAGAAGGCACGGTGTGGGACGACGAGGCGGGGAGCTGTGTGGCCACGTGCACGGCCGACCACAACGGGGACGGGGCCATCGGAGCAGGCGACTTGATCATCTTCTTGACGCTCTTTGGGGTGTCCTGTCCGTAAGTCGAACTTGGGGGTTGCGCCGGAGGCCTTCGGTCAGATATCTTCGCGAAAAACAACATCCATGGGACGCGCATTTGAATTTCGGAAGGAGCGGAAGATGAAACGTTGGGCAGCCATGTCCAAGATTTTCGCCCGACTCAACAAGGACATCATCCTCGCCATCAAGGAGGGCGGTGGGATTGCCGATCCGGACACCAACGCGCGCCTGCGTGCAGTTTTGCAGAATTGCAAGGCGGCCAACATGCCCAAGGACAACATTGAACGTGCCATCAAGAAGGCCACGGACAAGGACACGTCCGATTACAAGGAGGTGACCTTCGAAGGCTACGGTCCCCATGGCATTGCCGTCTACGTGGAAACGGCCACCGACAACAACAACCGGACCGTGGCCAATGTGCGTTCCCACTTCAACCGCGGTGGAGGACAACTCGGAACCACGGGGTCTGTGGAATTCATGTTCAACCGGATGTGCTTCTTCAACATCCAGGACACTGGACTTGATTTGGACGATTTGACCCTCGAGTTGATCGATGTTGGGGCCGAGGAGGTGGAGCGCGATGAAGAGGCCAACCAAATCATCGTCTCAGCGCCCTTTGAGTCCTTCGGCGGGTTGCAGTCCAAACTGGAAGAAGACGGTCACGAAATCGTCGAATCGGGCTTGGAGCGCGTGCCCACGACGACAAAGGCTCTGAGCGCAGAACAAGCGGAGGAGGTGGAAGGACTCATCGAACGTCTTGAAGGCGACGACGATGTTCAGGCCGTCTTCCACACCATGGAGCCGGCCGTCGGCTGATCGAAGCGCCGTGGCAAGCCTTGGCCCTTCTCCGGGTCATTCATGTCGCCATCTGAAACCTTCCGAAGCGTGTTGCGTACCTTGAGGTGATGCGCATGCACGAGGTTCACACAACCTGGATTCATCGCCTCTGTCCTTGGGGCAGGGGCTTGATGCTTTTGG
>WTJL01000055.1:2384-4512 GCA_011524845.1 Flavobacteriales bacterium
CGTGGCGCACAGCCAAGCAATCCATGGCTTCCTCCGCCAACCAGCCCGCTTGGTCGTACATCGCCCCACAAACCGTCCCTGTACACGGAGGTGCGGGCCGCATCAATCGAGTGCGCATTGACCCACACGACACCAACCATTGGTATGCCTGCGCTCCATCGGGAGGACTTTGGCACTCCTTCGACGAAGGAAGCTCGTGGAGCGTGTTGGGTGTGGATGTCTTGGCTCCCCTCGGGGTGACGGACGTGTGGGTGGATCCTGCAGACGCTGCACACCTTTGGCTCGCCACTGGCGACGGCAACGGGGGAGACACCTACAGCATTGGAATCCTCGAGACGTTCGATGCAGGGACGTCGTGGGACCCGATTGAACTGGCCTTTGACGTGTCGCAAGGGCGAAAGGTTTACGCCATGGCCGCGCATCCCACGACCCAAGGATGGTCGATGGTGGGGACGGACCTTGGGCTGTTCAAGTCCACCAACGGTGGGGTGTCGTTCGACCTTGTGTTGTCAGGAGGCACACGGGACGTGTCTTGGTTGAACGACAGCACCCTGGTGGCGGCTGTCGAGAACCAAGGAGTGTTCCGGTCCACCGACACCGGAGAGACATGGGAGGCCATGGAATTGCCCGCCTCAGACTTCAGTGTGGGACGCATTCAACTGGCCACGCAAGCTGTGCCCGACAATGGTACAGTGGACACGTTGTATGCCGTTGCCGGACACTACTTTCAGCAGAGTTTTCTCGCGTTTTGGCGGAGTGTCGACGGCGGGTTGACGTGGACCGCAGAAGCCACGCGAAACACTGGCCCCAACCTGCTCGGCTACACTGTTTCTGGTGCAGACAATGGGGGGCAAGCATTTTGGGATTTGTGCATTGCTGTGGACCCCAACGACGCCAACCGGGTGCTTGTCGGAGGCGTCAACGTGTGGGAAACGACGGACGGAGGTGAGACTTGGTCGTGCCCTGTGCACTGGCAAGGAGCGCTGGAAGCGGCGTACACGCATGCCGACCAACACAGCATCACCTTCCGATCCAACGGCGATGTGATCTTGAGCAACGACGGGGGAGTGTTTGTGTGGGACGATGCCGGGGTGCATGACATGTCGTATGGCCTTCAGATCACCCAAGGGTACGCCATGGGCGTTCACCCACAGGAGGCGGGACGTCTGTTGGTGGGGACCCAAGACAACGGAACGAATGCCCTCGACCCAAGTGTGGAAGCCAGGATTTTGGATGGCGATGGGTTCCATGCCTTCTTCGATGCCGCCACGCCCGATCGGTTGTACGCCTCGGCTTACTACGGACTCTTGTACCGCAGCGACGATGGGGGACGCACCTTGACCAACATTGCGAATTACTTCCAATCCAGTGGTCCCAATGAAGTGGGGTCTTGGCAAACTCCTTTTGAACTGCACCCTGCGGTGGAAGGCCGAATCGTGGCCGCCAAGAAATCCCTTCATCACTCAGACGACGGTGGTGAAACGTGGGAATCTTGGGGAGGCATGGGCAACGTGCGGAGCACGGCTCTGGCTTTGACCGCGCTGGATGCGGAGGCGGCGCTTGTGGCCAAAAACGCCACGCTCTACCACCGAGATGCCTCGTCGCTGGCCTTTGAAGAGGTCAACGGCCTTCCAGGCTTGACTCTTGGCGACGTGGCGTTCGCCTCTGACGATGCAGACGAGTGGTGGGTGAGTTTTGCGGGGTACGACAGCGACCAGCAGGTGTGGCGGACCACAGATGCAGGAGCGAACTGGGAAAACCTCAGCACAGGGCTGCCGGCCTTGCCCATTCATGTACTGACCGCGCTCCCTAATGGCTCGTGGGCCTGCGGCTCTGAATTGGGAGTGCACGTGTGGGACGAGACCGCACAATCGTGGTCCGATCTCGGGCAAGGCTTGCCGCTGACCCCTGTGGTGGACATGGCTGTGGATTCGCTTTTGAATCGGATGGTGGTCTCTACCTATGGGCGTGGCCTTTGGGCGTGCGCATTGCCTTCTGCACCAGAAGTCTCAGCCGCCGTGGTCGACATCATGGCGCCTCCCACCCAATGCCTTAACCAGTTGACAGGGCAGCCAGTCGTCCACGCGAGTGGGACGGGTCTTGTGGATGCCGTGGGCTACGTGGTGGT
>WTJL01000108.1:0-6605 GCA_011524845.1 Flavobacteriales bacterium
ATGCCTACTACGCTCAAGAGATTCACGCGCAACAACCCGAAAGCGCCGACGGCATCTGGAACCGATTGGAGTACCGTCCACTTGAGGGGTTTGTTTTTGCCATCACTCCCTTCAACTTCACAGCGATTTCGGGCAACCTGCCCGCCGTCGCTGCGCTGATGGGCAACGTGGTGGTGTGGAAGCCCTCCGACACCCAAGTGTACAGTGCCCAGGTCATCATGGAAATCTTCCAAGCGGCAGGTCTCCCCGACGGCGTCATCAACATGGTCACCTGCGACGGTCCAGTCGCTGGAGACGTAGTTTTCAAGCACCGCGAGTTTGCAGGATTGCACTTCACGGGTTCCACCGGAGTCTTCCGTCACTTGTGGAAGACCATCGGTGAAAACCTAGAAATGTACCGGAGCTACCCACGAATTGTTGGGGAAACGGGTGGAAAAGACTTTGTGGTCGCCCACCCGAGCGCCGAAGTGAGTGCCGTGGTGACGGGGCTGATTCGTGGTGCGTTTGAGTTCCAAGGCCAAAAGTGCAGCGCGGCGTCTCGCGCCTACATGCCGGCGTCCATTTGGCCAGCCATCAAAGCGGAGATGCAAGACGAGCTTGCCACCCTCAAAATGGGATCCCCCGAAGATTTCAGCAACTTCATCAACGCAGTTATTGACCGACGAGCGTTCGACAAAATCAAGGGATACATCGACTTCGCATCCAACGCGTCCGACGCGGAGATCATTGCCGGTGGAGGATGTGACGACAGCGTCGGATACTTTGTCGAGCCCACGGTGATTGAAACGTCCAACCCCCACTTCAAGAGCATGGTCGAGGAGATCTTTGGTCCTGTCTTGACAGTGTACGTTTACGACGACAGCACGGACGATGCCTTTGAACGTGTCTTGGATTTGGTGGATTCCACCTCCGAATACGCCTTGACGGGTGCGGTTTTCTCACAAGACCGCTACGCCCTTGACTTGGCTTCCAAGAAGCTTGAGAATGCTGCCGGAAACTTTTACCTCAACGACAAGCCCACCGGGGCTGTTGTGGGGCAACAGCCCTTCGGCGGAGCCCGTGGGTCAGGCACCAACGACAAAGCTGGGTCTTACTTGAATTTGTTGCGTTGGGTCTCGCCACGCACCATCAAAGAAGCGCTGGTGTCTCCCACCAACTATAGATACCCTTTTTTGGGCTGATCCGTTCAAGGACACGCACACAAAAAAGGCACCTTTTCAGGTGCCTTTTTTATGATTGGTATGTGCCGTTTTCAATCTTCCGGGTAGGGGCTAACAGGGATCGCTGCCATGTCTACGCGTTGAGCTTTACCGCCCATCACTGACTTGAACACTTTGGCATGCTCCGACTTCAAGGCTCCATTGGGCTCGAGCCACTTGGTGAGAACCACCATCTTGTCTTTTTTACCTGCACGACCGACCGTGGTGATTTTACCATGAACGGTCCTGAGGCGGAAAGCACTGTTGAGAATGCTTGCCTTGGCCGACTCTTTTCTCGCTTCGGGGATTTTGTGAATCGACATGGCGTCAGCAATCAACTCGTCGTAGCTCATGGGGCGGTTCCTCGCACGCAAACGTTTTTGGATGAAGGCTCCCCATATGCTCTTGGGTCCGCGCTTCTTGGGCGGCAATCCCTTGGCCGTAAGGCCCGCGGAAGGCTTGGAAGGCGAGGTCAGCGTTTTGCTAGACACCCCGAGTTTGCTCAGCATGAGATCAACGAGCTGCAGCTCTTTGGTCAATCGATGATGCTCGTTCGTGAAATGGGCTTTCAATGAAGCGATTTCTTTCGAAGTAAAGTCAATTTTTGACATTTTCGAGAATGGAATTTTGGAGAGGTTTTGTCTACACTGTTGCGTTGGCGGGCGCAAATTTAGTAGCAAAAAGAGTGCGCCACCAACCCAAATGAAGATCCAGTACAAACTTTGAGATTGCGCCAGCAAACTTTCCTCATTTTCGTCAGGATATGGAGAAGGGAGACGCGTTTCCGCATCTCCCCTCAAAAAGCACGGTGTAAGCCGGATTCTGTTCCCCGAAGGGCTCTGCCATTGATCTAACGCGACCTACCCTCTGACTCAAGCGGGACGCTTTCAAACGTCAGTTTACATGGTCTTGCAACCCACAAGGTTTACCCAAGCCGCAAGGTCACCCTTGCGCTGGTGAGCTCTTACCTCACCTTTTCACCCTTGCCTGTGCCCGAAGGCCATCGGCGGTTTGAATCTCTGTGGCACTGTCTGTCACGTTCCGTTGAACGCGCCTTCCCTTTCGGAAAGTGTGGCTCCCTGTGTTGTCCGGACTTTCCTCCCCACAAGTGAGGCGGCAGAGTCAACCGTGTGACAAAATTACGACATCGCTTCTGCATGCGTCCGCTAGTTTCGCGGCATGAAACAGCTGTGGACAAAAACGTGTGGTGTGGGCCTCTTGGTCGCGATGGCCAGTTGTGAATCTTCCGCTCCTCAGGCCAAGGAAGAATCGCCGTCGAAGGAAGTTCATTTGACCAATGTGAGGCAGCTCACGTTTGGGGGAGACAATGCGGAAGCTTACTGGGCCTTTGCAGGGGATGCCCTCATTTACCAAACCACGCAGCCCCAAGCGGGCATTCCGTGCGACCAAATTTGGAAGATGCCCCTGGATGCAGATGGCACGGCCGACGGAACAGCCGCCCCTACTCGGGTCAGCAGCGGACAAGGACGAACCACCTGCCCTTATTTCCTACCCGGGGACTCCGTGGTGGTGTACGCCACCACCGAGGGCGCCGACCTGGCGTGTCCTGAGGTGCCGGAGCGGGGCCCTGAAGGGCGCTACGTCTGGCCCATTTACGACAGCTACGACCTGGTTCTCCAGAACCTGAATTCGGGAGAGGTCACCACCATCGCCTCCAGTCCGGCGTACGATGCCGAAGCCACCGTGAGTCCCAAAGGCGACCGCATGGTGTTCACGAGCACGCGCCATGGCGATTTGGACTTGTACACCTGCGCACTGGACGGCAGCGATGTCAAGCAGGTCACCCACGAGCTTGGCTACGACGGAGGGGCGTTCTTTTCTCCGGATGGTGAGCAGTTGATCTGGAGGGCGTCTCGCCCCCAAACGCAGGAGGAGGTGGACAAATACACCTCTCTCCTTTCGCAAGGCATGGTGGAACCCACTTCCATGGAGCTTTTTGTCGCGAACGCCGACGGAAGCAACGCACGGCAAATCACCCACTTGGGCGGTGCCAACTGGGCCCCATTCTTTCATCCCGATGGCCAGCGGGTGTTGTTTTCATCCAACCACAAGACGGGCCGGTTCCCCTTCAACATCTTCATGGTCAACCTCGATGGATCCGGCCTTGAGCAGGTGACGTTCGACGAGGCCTTTGACAGCTTCCCCATGTTTTCGCCTGACGGCACCCAACTCGCCTTCAGTTCCAACCGCAACAACGGTCGGACCCGCAACACCAATTTGTTTGTGGCCGATTGGGTCGATTGATGGCGCGCAAGCTGTACATGCTGAACAAGCCGTTTGGTGTTCTGAGCCAACACCAAAACGAGGGGAATCGCCTCGGTTGGGGCAGCCTGAACCTGCCTTTCCCTGCCGACGTGTACTCCATGGGCAGACTCGATGCCGACAGCGAAGGATTGTTGATGTTCACGAACGACAACCGCCTCAAAACGCGGATGCTCGACCCCCAACAAGGACACCGACGAACCTACCACGTTCAGGTGGAGGGGTCGCCTTCAGAAGAGCAATTGACAGCCCTCGAGCAGCCCATGACCCTGCGCATCAAAGGCAAGGCATTTGTAACAAGAGGGTGTCAGGTTCGGGTCATCGAGCCAAACTGGCCGGACCGGGTGCCGCCCATTCGGGTGCGCAAAACCGTTCCTGACACCTGGCTGGAATTGTCGTTGGACGAAGGCAAAAACCGACAAGTGCGACGCATGACTGCAGCTGTCGGGCTTCCTACCTTGCGGCTCATCCGCGTGGCCATGGGACCTTGGATCCTGAACGGTCTGGAACCCGGTGCGTGGAAAGAACTCGAACACCGCGATTGATGAAAGCACTCGGTTGGCTGTACGCCCCATTCTGCACGCTGTTGTCCATTCTCCACACGGCGTTTTGCAGCGTGGTTGGGCTGGTCGCCATGGCGATCAACGCCAACAATGGGGACTGGGTGATGTGGAACGTGGGACGTGTGCTCTGGAGCCGCCCCTTGTTGAAGTGGATTGTAGGCGCCCCACTCGACCTCGACGTTCACCCCGACGCCCAGGCACTGGCCGACCGACAACAAGGAGTGGTGCTCGTGGCCAACCACACGAGCCTGCTCGACATCAATGCCGCCTTTGCGGCGAGCCCCACCCCCATTGTGTTTTTGAGCAAGGCCAGCGTGAGAAAGGTTCCGCTGCTGGGAAAATTGAATGAATTGGCGGGCACGGTGTTCGTGGAACGTGGGAACCGCGCATCGTCGGAGAAGGCGGTCCAGCAATTGACAGAGACGTTGAAGCAAGGACGCAGCGTGCTGGTTTTTCCCGAAGGCACGCGGTCCAAAGACGGCCAACTTCAGCCGTTCAAAAAAGGCGCCTTCCATTTGGCGAAAGCTGCAGGTGCGCCGATTGTCCCCATGCACATCTCCGGAACATGGAACCGACTTTCCCCCGACGCATGGCTCATTGGCCCATCGACAGCACCCGTGCGGGTGTCCATTGGCGCCCCCCTTTCAGAAAAGGATGAAACGCCCGGCGACACCATGGCTCGGGCAGAGCATGCCGTGGCCGCGTTGGGGCAGCGTTGATCAGGAATTCACGCAGGCACCATGCCTTCAAGGATGGCGCGCTGGGCGTCCAGGCCTGAAGCATCCCTTGCCCCTCCGATGACCACCATGTGGGGGTGTTCGAGGTCGTTGGGGACAAAGGGCATTTGACCTGCACACACGACCACGTGATCCACTTTGTGCACATGAGACGTGCCATCGGGCAACGTCACGTGAAAGCCCTGATCGTCGATTCGGTCGTACGTCACCCCGGAATGCTGCTGGACGCCCCGTTGCTTCAAGGTGGTTCGGTGAATCCAACCTGTGGTTTTGCCCAGGCCCTTCCCCATCTTGCCGGGACGGCGCTGGTACATGACCACGTCGCGCGAACTGGCGAGCCGCTCTGGTCGCGTCAAACCGCCGCGCCCTTCGAGTCCCTTGTCGACCCCCCACGACGCCATGAAGCCGGCGCCGTCTGAATCGTGGGTCAAGAAGTCCGCCACGTCGAAGCCGATGCCTCCTGCACCAACAATCGCCACCCGTTGCCCGACTTCCACACGTCCTTTCAACACGTCTACGTAACTCACCACCTCCGGCCGATCGGCCCCGGGGATGTTCAAGACACGCGGCTGAACGCCGGTGGCCACCACGACTTCATCGAACGCCACCAAGTCTTCTGTTGTGGCGCGTTTCCCCAACTTGACCTCGACCCCCAAGTGCTGCAACTGGGTTTGGAAGTAGCGGATGGTCTCGTTGAATTCAAACTTTCCAGGAATCTGCTGGGCAAGGAGAAATTGTCCTCCAAGGGTCTCGTTGGATTCGAACAGCACCACTTCTGCACCGAGACGGGCGCGCTCCAATGCCGCACTCATGCCCGCAGGTCCACCGCCCACCACGGCCACGCGCTTTCCCGACCACGGTTGGGCGCTTTGCCCTCCGCGCTGTTGAGGCGTCTGAGCCTCCTCCGGAGTTGGGACTGGCGCAAAATCGCCTTCGTGGCACGCCCGAGGATTCACCAAGCAAGACGACACCTTTTGCTTGAACACATGGTCCAAACACGCCTGGTTGCAGCCGATGCAGGTGTTGATGTCTTCTGGACGATGGAGCCGGGCCTTCTTGACGAGATGGGGGTCTGCCAAAAACGGACGGGCCATGCTGATCATGTCCGCGCAACCTTCTGCAAGCGCCTCCTCGCACGTGGCTGGATCGTTGAAGCGGTTGGTGGTGATGAGGGGCACGCCCACCTTCCCCATCAGCTTTTGGGTGACAAACCGGAACCCCCCACGGGGAACCATGGTGGCGATGGTTGGAATGCGAGCTTCATGCCAGCCGATGCCCGTGTTGATCAAATTTGCGCCCGCACGTTCGGTGATTTGGGCCAGCCGTTCCACTTCCTCCCAGCTGGACCCGCCTGCCACCAAATCGAGCATGCTCAACCGGTACATGATGAGAAAGTCGTCCCCGACGGCTTCTCGAATGCGCGTGAGAATCTCTTCCGGGAAACGACAGCGACGCTCAAAGTCGCCGCCCCACCGGTCGGTGCGGTGGTTGGTGTCCGCGACAAGAAATTGGTTGATGAGGTACCCTTCGGACCCCATGATTTCAACCCCGTCGTAGCCGGCCTCGCGGGCCAGCACGGCCGAACGCACAAAGTCACGGATGGTGCGCTCCACCCCTCGGGCGCCGAGGGCACGGGGCTTGAACCGTCCAATGGGTGCCTGAATGGCGCTTGGAGCCACGCAAAACGGGGTGTACGCGTAACGCCCGGCGTGCAGGATTTGCATCACGATGCGGCCGCCTTCAGCGTGCACTGCTTCTGGAATGACCCGGTGGTGCGCCGCGTGCCTCGACGAGGACATTCTGGATCCGCCCCACGCCACCAC
>WTJL01000108.1:6705-8069 GCA_011524845.1 Flavobacteriales bacterium
TCAAATTCACGGAAGAGCTCCACGAAGTCCTTTTTTTCCGTGTAATTGTTGTTGAACAGTTGAATGAAGAAGCGCTTCCTTCCGTCTTTCACATCCTTCTCAGAATCCTTCATTTCGCGAATGATCGTGGCCAAATCCTGCACCCCTTCCTCCAGCTGCTCCTGCGAGGCAATCGACATGCGACCGAGGGATGCTTTCCATTCGAAGAAGTACCAGTGCTTTCGTCCAAAGTGCAGGTAGACGATGATTCGTTCTTCTTCCCGGTCAATCGCCACTTTTCCGCGCACACTGCGCCACACGTTGTTCTTGCCCAGGGTGGCAAAGGAGACGTCGCCCTCGCTGATCCACCAGTGCTCAAAGGGGTCGTAGCGCCATTCCATGCCATGGAACACCATGGCCTTTCTCACTTCCTTGGGCACCTCTTTTTTGTACTCGTCCCGAAGGTCCAGTTCGCCGATCAACGGGTCAGCCGCATCCACACCCAACAGCTCATGAAGCATGTATTCGTAGTTGCCCGTGGAGAATCCCGCTCCGCTTGCCATGCCGGAGCTGGGGATGTATGCGGCGAGGTAGTCCAAGATGGGCTCGGGCATGGGCATGTCCAGCACAAGTCCGCCACGCAACACCATTTGGTCTGACGTGGTGGAAATGTCCCCAATGAACGACTGGCTCAGCAAGTGACGGTCGGCAATGGGGAACGACCCCATGCCCTGCTGGCTGACCACGCAACTGCCACGGGACAACTGGGTCAGCGTTCCAGGCAGCATGTTGTTCTTCAGCTTGTCGTCGTTGGTGACCACGTACCGGTCCTTGCGTTTGTCGTAGCGCAAGTAGCCGCGAGGAACGAGGAACGACCGGTCCGAGCGCACAGGCTTCTTGGTGAAGAACGCTGGGTACATGGACTTGATGCCGCCGTCGTTGTACGTCCACCCCACCCCGAGGTGAGACTTGCCCATTTCTGAGACCATCGAATCAATCGGAATGGCCACGTCTTGCGGGTTGATGACGCCGGTGAACTCCACCCATTCGTTGTCGAAATCGTCGCAGTCGAATTGCATCTGGGCGCCCCCCTGGAATTCCAAATCCTTTCGTCCCGCCTCGAGCCCCACACGGCCTCGGAATGCAAAATCCGGACTCAGGAACAACTCTTCGCCCGCGCGAACCACCCCCCGACCGTAAGTCCGGTGCGCTGTATCTACCGCAAGCTCGTTCAACCGAATGGGCCACTCTTTGCCAATGGCGTCCACGTACGTTTTGCTCGCGGCGCCCTCGTAATCGAGGCGGCCATTGATTTGGACATTGGCGTCGTAGAGCCTGTGGTAGCGCGTCACGTCGTTGGCGAAAATTTCAGCGCCATACAAGGG
>WTJL01000108.1:8169-12240 GCA_011524845.1 Flavobacteriales bacterium
GCGCCTTGAAGTCTCCGCGACGGGCGTCAAAATCCACATGGGCCGACACGTTGTCGGTTCCAAACGCCACTGCGTTCAAATCCGTACCCGTCAATTCAAACGCCGCCACGTCGGCGTCGATCGTGCGTTCCTTCATCAAGAAACTTTGGGACCCAAGTTCTGCCCGCTCAAAGTGGAACGCCCCGCGTCCGGTCATTTGGGGTTCGGTCAGCTCCAACTCACCTTTCAAGTACACCTCCTCTCCAAAGAATTGAAGGGAATCCAAAGGGGTCGAGCGCACAAACAGTCGCTTGCCACCTGAATGCAGGCCAAACTCCGCCACGTCTGCAGCCACCAGAGGGATTTGCCCGGCCTTGGCCACGTTGTCGTAGCGCGAGGTGGTGCCATAGGCGGAGTCGGGCACCAGCGTGTTGTCTTCGCCCTCCATATGGGACGTCAAGAAATCGATGGACCCGGGGCCGTGCAATCCTCCAAGGTTGAGCGTCAAGTCCCCTTTGACCGTGCCCAACCCCTCGTACAACGGATATCCCGCCGCAGGTGTGGAACGTGTGAAGCCCAGGCTGTAGTCGTCCATCAGCCTCAACGGCTCGACCAAATCAGGAACAATGCCGCCTGCCAACAGCTCCCCTTCGAAGATCAAATCCTCCTTGCTGAAGTTGTCCAGGCTGTCGATCACGAAAGGATCAACCGCGTAGTTGAAATCGTCCCTGTGGTAGGCGCCCCTGCAAATGATGTCCGAGTCGTAGTACACATGGGACACCTCCCGGCTCGTCAAGATGGGGTACTGCGTGTAGCGGTCGCTTTTCCATCCAGATTTGTTGTTGGGGTGGTCAATTTCCAACGTGCCTGTGACTTCTTCAATGGTGCTTGCCACCCAACGCAACAACGGCTTGCCGTACGCATCGTATTTGCCGTCCACTTCCGCCTTGATGCGCAGCGACTCGGCCCGACGAACGTCCAACTTGAAGGCGTCGTAGTCAAAGGCAAAGCTGGCCCCAGAAAGCTCAAACTTGCCCGCCTGAATCACGCCGTTGAATTCGAAACTTCGGTTTTCTCCGAGCGCCAATTCTCCGCCATCGGGAATGATTTTGACATCTTGAGCTTCACTGACCCCAAACCGGCCAATCCCCTTCAGCGAAAGGCGCCGGTTGTTCAAGCTGAGGATGGCGTTGGTCGACGAATGCTGAGGGTTGGAGTAAAACGCCAGCACGTCGTAATCGATCACCCCCTTGCGCGCTTTGATGTGTCGCTCGGCCCGAGGCTTGACTTCGCAATACCGTGTGGCGATGTCCAAGTCCACGTAGCCCGCATTGGTCAAGCCAATGAGCAGTATGCGCGCTTGCTCTTCCTGCAATCCAAGAAAATCGGCGTACTCCTCGGAGTAAAACGACTTGACCCCACGGCGCGCCATGTACCGTGCCAATTCAGCCAGAGGGTGAATGGGGTCGATGCCCATCATTTGGTCGTAGACATCGGTCTCAAAACAATCCAAACTCCGGAACGCCGCAGGTTCAGGTCGGTCGCTCGTCAAGCGCCTGAATTCGACGGAGGGACCGTTCAATTCCCACTCCACGGCCTCCACCTCCATCTCAATGGCATGGTACGTGTCGACGAACGGTTGTTGGCCGACGCCTTCCGTTTGACGGGTGGCCCGAAACATCTTGAGGTCGTCGAGGTACTTGATCTTGATGTCGGGGTGGTAAATGCTGTCCTCTCCAAAGAGCATGGACATGCGGGCGTGCGTGGCGTCCAGTGAATTGTCGGAAAAGAGCACTTCGTTCGACCAACAACGAATGAACAACGTGTCGTGGTTCAAGACCGTGATTTGGGCCCACTGGTCGTCGGACCCTGTGCCGGCCAGCTTCGAGCCTCGGACTTGCAGTCCTCCCTCGTAGCTCACGCCTGGAAACACGTCGTCCAACCGAACGCGGCCGGTGCGCGATTCAAACCGAGGATACGTCCGCCGTTGAATCTTGTCTTCGCCTTGAACCTTCAAACTCAACACCCCTTCGAGCGGCAGGTCAAACAAGGTGCTTCGCAGGCGCGCTTCGTCCGTGGTGAACGAGCTGCCCTTCATGCGAACCTCAAACGCTCCAAGGTCCGCACTCAAGTTGCCTTCGTTGGTGGTGCGCTCCCATTCCACCTTCCCCTCGGTGCCGTAAAAGCGCTCTTCCAGAGGGCGGTACTGCCCCGACACGTCGCGCACCCGGGCACTGTCTCCCTTCGACAAGCACACGAGCGTGCCTCCGGTGCAGTCCACCAACGGTTCTCCATCTGCATTGGTGGCCATGACGAGGTCTCCTCCTCTCATGTGCCACGTCGCGGCCGTGGACTGAAACAACAATCCAGACGTGAAGAAGCCCTCGGACAGCGACAAAAAGGACTCGCACGCCTTTCGCTTTTTGGGGTTTTGGACGAAGTGGTCGATTTGGGCGTGCCACGCGTCCCATGCGCCCCAGTCTTTTCGTGAAAGAAGCACCTTGGCTCCGCGGAGGTACCCGAGAACTGCCACACTGAACTTGGTGCGGTTGCCTTCCAAGAACCGAACCGTCGAGATCAACTGCTGACGACGCGCCTCCCCCGTGGCCTCATCCTCTAGGGCGTACGAAAAGTCGCGGCGGACCCATTTGGCCTCGGCCGATTCCACCTCAGACGCTTTGCGCTCCATGTCTTTCAAGAAGACAGGAACGGACTCAGGCTCAGTGGTCGATTGGGCCTTCACCCAAGGCACGATGGCCAGCAAAAGCAGGGCCAAACACAGGCGTTGCATCATGCATCGAAGGTAGAAGCGACGCGAGCCGAATGCGCGAGAATCACCCCAAAGGTTTCCCACAATGCATGCACGCCCACCCGTCCCGACACACGACCTCTCGCACGACCAAACCTTCCTGATTTGCAGCCGCTTGAAGCTCGGGCGCATCTCCTTCAAAAAATCCACTGAGCAGCAATGAACCACCCTTTTTCAACGTGCGGGCGTAGCGGCTCATGTCCGCCATCAGCACATTTTTGTGAATGTTGGCGCAAAGAACGTCCCACGCCTCATTGGGCATGTCGTCGAAGCGCGCCCCATCTCCCTGCTCAAACGACAACGAAGCCTGTTCCACGTCGCCGTTCAGCGCGTGGTTGTCTTGGGCATTGACCACCGCATCTTGCTCGATGTCGATGCCATGGATGCGTGCAGCGCCTTGTTTCGCTGCCACCAAGGCCAACACGCCGGTGCCGCACCCCATGTCCAAAACCGCCTTGCCGTTCAATTCCAACTCCAACAATTGAGCGGTCATGAGGTGGGTCGTGGCATGGTGCCCCGTTCCAAAGCTCATCTGAGGGGCAACCACCACATCCAAACCAGAGGCCGGTGGTTCATGAAAAGGAGCGCGGATGGTGCAACCGAGTTGACCGTCTGGACGGTGAACCACGACCAGCGGATACTCCTCCTCCCATTTGGCGTTCCAATTTTCCTGAGGGACCACCTTTTTCTCGACCTCCACACGGGCAAAGCTGCGCACCTCGTCCAGCAGGGACTCTGCCTCCTCCGGATTCACTTCTGCCACATCTCCATGCGCCAACACGCCCGCTTCATGCGGCTCGAACATGGAAAATCCACACTCGTTCAAATACGCCACCACGACCTCTCGCGCAGGAAGCACTGGGTCCAGGGTGATGTTCCAAGTGTGGAATTCCTTGATCACGTGCTCAGCGATTCAATGCGGGATGACCTTCAATCACCCCTTGGAAATCAGCAGGATTCAGGGAGGCTCCCCCAATCAGTCCGCCGTTGATGTCCTGCTGTGAGAACAATTCTGCCGCATTGCTTGGCTTGCACGACCCTCCATACAAGACGGGAACGGTTTGGGCCACTTCCGCGCCAAAAGCTTCCGTAAGCCACCCACGGATGCTGGCGTGCATGTCTTGTGCTTGTTCTGAGGTTGCTGTGACCCCCGTGCCGATGGCCCAAACGGGCTCGTACGCCACAACCACGCGGTCCATGTGGTCCACAGGCAAGCGCAACACGCCCGCCTGAAGTTGCTGAAGCACCACGTCTTCTGCTCGGCCTCCCTCGCGCTCTTGCAA
>WTJL01000108.1:12340-13748 GCA_011524845.1 Flavobacteriales bacterium
GGTGCCGGAACCGCCGCCATGACGTCCACCCCGTGGTTTGTTCCGAGCCACTCGGCCATTCCGTCCATCCATTCCAGGGCGTCGCCCATCAATTTGTTGCTCTTCCAGTTTCCTGCTACGACGTTCCGCATCACTTTTGTTCTTTCGATTTGAAGGGCCAAAATTCGGCAAGCCCTTCGTCTTCTCCGCATGGCAACGCAAGAATCTTCACACGGCCTTCCTGAGGCGCTCCAATCGCTCCTCGAAGCGCACTGGGGTTTCGACACCCTCCGGCCTCATCAAATGGGGCCCGTGTTGGACCTGCACCAAGGCCATCACGTGCTGGCGCTGATGCCGACTGCAGGTGGCAAGAGCTTGTGCTTTCAGTTGCCGGCTTTGGCACGGGGCGGACTGTGCATCGTGATCACCCCCTTGGTGGCCTTGATGGAAGACCAATGCCAAACCCTTCGAGAACGCGGCATTCGTGCAGAAGCCTGGGTGGGCAACAACGGCGACCGGGTGTTGGACAACGTTCGGTTTGGGAACACCCAATTCCTGTACATGTCCCCGGAGCGCATCGGACATCCCTTCTTTCAGGCCCGCCATGAGCATTGGGACGTGCGCACCGTCGTGGTGGACGAAGCCCATTGCATCAGCCAGTGGGGACATGACTTCAGGCCTGCCTTCCAGTCCATTCAGGACCTGCGCCCCCTGTTTCCCCAAGCCGTTTGGGGTGCGTTTACCGCCACCGCAACTTCAGCCGTGGTGGACGACATGACGACTCAACTGCCTCAAGGCCTCCGCATCCATCGATGCCCGATGCGTCGAACCAACTTGCACCACCAAGTGTGCACCTATGGAGACCGAGAAGCCACGATGCTGTCAGATGTGCAGCGCCAAGAGGGCCAAGGCCTCATTTACGTTCAATCGCGGCATGAAAGCGAACGGTGGGGGCAACGGCTGCAATCCTTGGGCATTCGAGGCGCCTCGTACCATGCAGGGCTGCCCGCGAAAGAAAAGCAGCGCCGACAACGTCAGTGGCAAGACGGGACATTGCAGGTGCTGGCCTGCACCAGTGCGTTTGGCATGGGCATCGACGCACCCCATGTGACTTGGGTCTTTCACGCTGGACCTCCCGCCAACATGGAGTCGTATGTCCAGGAGGCAGGTCGGGCAGGCCGCGATGGTGGATCGGCCGATTGCATTCTCTATGCGGAACCCAAAGACTTCGACCTTCTGCGGCAACGCATCGAAGCTCAATTCCCTGGCAAGAAAGAGATCCAGAAAGCCTATCAGTGGGCCGCCAACCGGTCCTACGCAACTCCCGGAGAACAACCGGAAGACGACTTCGAAGTTTCCGACAGGGCCCTGCTTCCAGCCTTGAAACTTCTGGCCCTTGCCGGCCATTTTGAGTGGACAGAACCTCGCA
>WTJL01000108.1:13848-17562 GCA_011524845.1 Flavobacteriales bacterium
CTGCACCTTGAATCGAAAGCACCTGCGATCCGAGTTGCAAAACGCATTGAACCAAGGGGACGTCCACCCTTCTGAGTGGATCGCTGCCCTGGCCCCAGGACACCGTCAAGCCGCCCGTGAACTCATGGCCACATGGTACCGTGCCGGCACCATTGAGGCCAACTCAGATCGCATCCGGTGGTCGCGCGACCCCAACGGCAGTTAGCTTTGCAGCATGGAAGAACACGCCACATCCCCTTTGTCCACAGTGACGTTGAAGGCCAAACGTGACGAAAGCATTCGCCGCAAGCACCCTTGGGTCTTCAGTGGGGGCATCAAGCACATTCAAGGTCAACCTCAGGCGGGAGACTGGGTGCGCGTGTGCGCCAACAAGGGGGCCATCCTCGGCTGGGGACACTACGCCCCCAACGCCAGCATTGCCGTCCGCATGCTCACCTTCGGGGAAACGTGTCCGGATGAGGCTTGGTGGCATGTCCAAATCGAGAAGGCTGTGGCCGTCCGACGCGACTTGGGTCTGTTCCAAAACGAAGACCAAAACGCCTGTCGCCTGGTTCATGCGGAAGGTGACGGCCTCCCTGGCCTCATTGCCGACTTGTACAACGGCGTCCTTGTGGTCCAGTGCCACACGCCAGGCATGCACCGGGCCTTGCCCATCCTTGTCAGCGCCTTCCGCGAGGCCTTGGGCGAGCGATTGGTGGGCATCTACGACAAGAGTGCCAAAACGCTGAGCAAAAACGGTGGGGAGGCGAGCGAAGACGGCTGGTTGTGGGGACAGGCCCCCGACGGCCATTTCGCCACAGAGCATGGCCACCGCTTCGACATCGATTGGGAAAAAGGCCAAAAGACTGGATTCTTCCTGGATCAAAGGGAAAACCGCGCGCTCCTTGGATCTCTTGCCCACGGAAAGAAAGTCCTCAATGTGTTCAGCTACACGGGAGGATTCAGCATTTATGCCATGAAAGCAGGAGCCACAGAGGTGCACAGCTTGGACAGTTCCCAGCGGGCCCTAGACGTTTGTGAAGACAACGTGGCCCTGAACGAACTCCCACAGGAACAACATCGGTCCATCCAAGCCGACGCCCTGGAGTACCTCAAGGCCGACGAATTGGGCGACTACGACATTGTGGTGTTGGACCCCCCCGCTTTTGCCAAACGTGCTTCGGCAAGACATGCCGCCGTGCAAGGCTACAAACGCATCAACCTCAGGGCGCTGCAAGGCATGAAGCCCGGCAGTTTGCTTTTCACTTTTTCATGCAGCCAAGCCGTGGACGACGCCTTGTTCACGAACACCATCGTGGCTGCAGCCATTCAAGCCGGCAGGACCGTACGCATCCTTCACAGGCTGCATCAGCCACCCGACCACCCCGTCAATGTCTTTCACCCCGAAGGGTCTTATTTGAAAGGCCTCGTGGTCCGGGTGGACGACTGAATCAGGGCTGAAGACGCTCAAGGGTCCATGCACCCTCGGCTCCCCGGGTGCACACAATGCGGTCGTGCATGCGTGAGGCCCTTCCCTGCCAAAACTCAATGACCTCTGGCGTCAGGGCATAACCGCCCCAATGTGCGGGCCTTGGCACCGTCTGACCGTCAAATTCTTTGTCGCGCTGGCTGTACTGGTCTTCAAGCATCTGCCGCGTGGACACCGACTGACTTTGATTGGACGACCACGCCCCGAGTTGGCTTGCCCGGGGACGCGAAGAAAAGTAGGCGTCCGACTCCTCTTCAGGCACCCTCTCTACGTGACCGCGAACCCGAATTTGGCGTTCTGCATGGGGCCAAAAAAACGTGGCCCCAGCCCTCCCCAACCGCTCAACATCTTGGCCCTTTTCGCTCCTGTAATTGGTGAAGAACACCAGCTGTTCGCGTCGGGTGTCGCGAAGAAGCACCACGCGGCCATGGGGGAAGCCATTGGCGTCGACCGTCGAAAGGGTGAACGCCGTTGGGTCAGAAATGCCAGCGTCCACCGCTTCTTGGACCCACGCCTCCAACACACCCCAAGGGTTGTTTTCAACGTCTCCAAGGTCCAATGTCCCCTTGACGTAATCAGTTCGAGAATGCAAACTCATCAGTCCAAAGTACGGGTCCACAACGACGCCCCGTGGGTGTCTTTGACCTCGATGGTGCATGTTCGGTCCTTGCGTGGCCCTTCGAAAGAAAGCACCGCATAGTTGCGCTGTTCCACGTAGGTGCCGTCCACCCGCAGGGTGTTCCCTTCTTCCCGGGCATGTCCTGGACCAGAAGTCAGAGGGCTCACCGTCAGATCGTACACCTTTCGCCCATTGTCCAAGGTCATTTCCGACAATTCTGTGGTGTGCCGATCGCCCGACAAAAACACCACGCCACGGATGTCTTCTTCCTCGAGCCGATCCAAAATTTGCTGGCGCTCCGACGGAAACTGCGACACATTTTCATACACCGCTGCATCGTTCAGCACCTGACCGCCAATGCACACAAACTTGAACGGCGCCCTGGACTTGCGAAGGGCCTGAATGAGCCAGTCGATTTGGGCTTGTCCGAGGACCTGCGGCTCGTTGGTCTTGTTGTAGTGGTTCACCCGATAGGTGCGGTTGTCCAACAAGAAGAATTCCATGTCCACAAATCGAAAGGCGGTTGAAATGCAACGCGGTGCCTCTGGCAATCCGTAACTGGGGTTGCTCCAAAACGCCTTGAATGCATCGCGCGACCAATCGGCATGCACCCAGCTTCCATCGCTGTCGTTGGGCCCAAAGTCGTGGTCGTCCCAAATGGCGTACTGAGGGCACGCCTTGAGCAAGTCGGCCATTTCAGGGGTTTGGCGCATGTGACTGTACCGGTGCAAAAAGCCGCTGTAAGACTGAAAGTCCACCTCCCTCAAATAAATGTTGTCGCCCAACCAAAGCATCATGTCCGGATCCTCGGCAGCCATGCTTTCGAAGATCTCGTAGCCCCCTCCATACGGACGACCAGGCCGGTCGTATTCTGGCTCGTTGATGTAGGCACAGCTGCCTGTGACAAACGAAAATGGCGGCGGATCCATGCGGTAGTCCCACAGCACTTGTGTCGACACCTCCATCGACTCCGTCAGCTCTTTCCCGCCCACGACCATGACCACGTCGTAGTCCGTCCCAGGCTCCAAGCCTGTCAACTCCAAATGCGCCGTGTGTCCATGCTTCTCATCAGACTCGACGGACGCCGTCTGTTGCCAAACGTCGCCCCCGGCCGGCTTGTATTTGGCCATGACCATCGTGGCATCCGTCGTCTGAATCCAAAGCTGCGCCGAGCGCATGCTCACGTGTCCAATCATGGGCCCACTCAACACGCTGTCGTCTCCCTGAGACCATGCTGGGTGAGACCACAAGACAAAGAAGCTCCAAGCGAGCAGACAACCACTGTAGAATCCCTGTTTCATACTTGCGAAGATATTGGTGCGACCGACGGACGTAAATGACCCACAACAAAAAAGGAGTCCCGAGGGACTCCTTTTTCAAGTTGAGTAGGTTTCTCTTAGCGAGTGACCACGAAAGTCTGAGCAGAAGAGAAGTCCACGTGCTTGGCAGACAAGTTGTACGTGCCAGCAGCCAAGTTGTGCTTGACCAAGATGCGGTTGCCTCCAACCACGTCGCCTTGCGTGTACTCCTGAGTGAACACCACCTTTCCGCTGAGGTCAGAAGCCTCAACCACGATGTTCTCTTCACCCAACACGAGGTTGTTGTCAAACTTCACGCTGAACGTGCT
>WTJL01000134.1 GCA_011524845.1 Flavobacteriales bacterium
AAGCTGAAGCCCCCAAGAAGGAGGCCGCAGCCAAGAAGCCAGCAGCCAAGAAGCCTGCGGCCAAGAAGCCCGCAGCCAAGAAGGCAGCGCCTAAAAAGACAGAAGAATAAAACAGACCTCCAGGGTCTCTAACCCCCGATACCATGGCACACAAAAAAGCGGCAGCGAGTTCGAAGAACGGACGTGAGTCCCAAAGCAAACGGTTGGGTGTAAAAATCTTTGGCGGTCAGCAGTGCATTGCTGGCAACATCCTCGTGCGTCAGCGCGGCACCCAGCACCACCCAGGCGAGAACGTCGGCATGGGCAAGGATCACACCTTGTTCGCGTTGACCGACGGTCAAGTCCAATTCCGCAAGAAGGCGAACAACCGTTCGTTTGTCTCCGTGATTCCCGCGGGAGACGCCTGATTGCAACACCCTTGAAAGCTTGTGAACTCCCGGCCCCAACAGGTCGGGAGTTCTTATTTTTGGAACACACAGAACCACTGACATGCTGACCCTTCAATGCCTCCGCGAAGAACGCGACCGTGTGATTGCCGCCCTTGCCAAGCGCCACATCGACGCCACGTCCACCGTGGATTCCATCCTCGACTTGGACGCCAAGCGACGCGCCACCCAAACGGAACTCGATCAGGTTCTCGCGGAAAGCAACGCACTCTCTCGCCAGATTGGCGGCCTGATGCGCGAGGGCAAGAAGGATGAGGCGGAAGCCATCAAGGCCCAAACCGCAGGGCTCAAGGCGAAGTCCAACGAGCTCAAAGAAGCCATGGACACCGCAGAGCACAGCTTGAACGAGTTGTTGGTTCAACTGCCCAACACCCCGTGCGACCTCGTCGCCTCCGGCAAAAGTGCCGAAGACAACGTGGAGGTGTTCCGCAACGGCGAGCCCCCGGCGGCTGGCGGCCACGCCAAACCCCACTGGGACATCGCCAAGGAGTTTGACCTCATCGACTTCGATTTGGGCGCGAAAGTGACCGGCGCGGGATTCCCCTTCTACAAGGGCAAAGGCGCCAAGCTTCAGCGCGGCCTCATTCGCTTCTTCCTCGAGCGGGCCGACGAGGCGGGCTACACCGAGTACATCCCTCCCCACGTGGTGAATGCCGACTCGGGCTACGGCACGGGTCAGTTGCCCGACAAGGAAGGCCAGATGTACCACATGCAGGACGACGACCTGTACATGATTCCAACGGCTGAAGTCCCTCTGACCAACATCTTCCGTGATGTGGTGCTCAACGCGAGCGACCTGCCGACCAAGCTGTGCGGGTACACCCCGTGCTTCCGACGCGAAGCGGGCAGCTACGGCAAGGACGTGCGCGGCCTCAACCGCCTGCACCAATTCGACAAGGTCGAGATTGTGCAAGTTGCCCACCCCGACGACAGCTACGCCACGTTGGACGCCATGGTCGACCACGTGAAAGGACTGTTGGAAGGCCTCGAATTGCCGTACCGCATCCTTCGGTTGTGCGGAGGCGACATGGGCTTCACCAGTGCCTTGACGTACGATTTTGAAGTGTGGTCCGCCGCCCAAGAACGCTGGCTGGAAGTCAGCTCGGTGTCCAACTTCGAAACCTTCCAGGCCAACCGCCTGAAGTGCCGTTTCAAAGACGAAGACGGCAAAAACAAGTTTGTGCACACCCTCAACGGGTCGGCCCTCGCCCTGCCCCGCATTGTCGCGGCGCTGCTTGAGAACCACCAGGACCACGACGGCGTCGCCATCCCCAAGGCCCTCGTGCCCTACGTTGGATTTGAGCGCATCGACGCATGAGAGGCCGCACGACCTTGACCTTGATTGGGGTGGGCCTCTTGGCCGCAATGTGCGGTTGCACACAGCCTGGAGACGCCAACTTGGACGCACTCCGGCGCGCAAAGAAGGACGTCGAGGCCGGCATGGAGACCCTTTCCGCGTGGAACGTGGACAGCGTGGCGGCCGCCCGTGAACGCGTGGCCATGCGGTTCAAAGACCTCGACTGGCTGGTCGCTGACAGCACGTTGACTTACACGGTGGCCGACGGTCAGCTCATCGGCGACTGGGCCCGTGTCAAGCGGTTTTTGAAGGACGCCCCCACGCGACTGACCATCTTGGACACCCAAGGCACACTTTGCCTGTCTCAACTGGACGACCTGATGTCCGCCATTCGACAAGGCGCCACGGTGGACGCCAACGGCAACCCCATGGACGAGGCGTACTTCGACCGCGAGTCCGGACGAGAATTGAAAGCCGCCACCCAGTGGAGCTTGGCGGTCACAGAAACGCAGCGTCTCATTTCCTTGGGCGTTGAACTTGAAGGCCAAACCCGGGCTTCTATCGACAGCCTCATTCGCGCCAAGCGTGCCGAATGGGCCCAAACCCTTGCCGGCGACGCCACCCGCAGCGACTCGAACTGAACTGACCATGTCCACCACCACATCCCTCCCCTCCCACACCAAGCGCCGTGTCTTGCGACGCGTTTGGAGCTGTGTGATGGTGGCGACGATGGCTTGGATGGCACCAGTGGACGCTGGGGCCCAGACAGATTTGGAACTGGCGGAGTTCTACTACAACGAAGGCAGCTACCCACAGGCGAAACTCTACCTGGATGGGATTTGGAAGAAGAACAAGACCAACGCCGTGTACCAGATGTACTACGCGACGTTGTTGGCGCTCGACGACTTCGACACCGCCGAGAAGGTGGTCAAGGAACGCCTGAAGCGTCGCCACAAAAACTCCCGCTCCACCGCCCTGGTCGACCTCGGATCCTTGTACCTGCACTTCGACAAGCGTGACGCTGCATTGGAGGCCTTCATGGAAGCGTTGGACAACCTGCAGCCCGGTCGGCCATCGGCGGTCTCGCTCGCCAACGCCTTCATCAAACTCGACGAGCTCGACATGGCCTTGGCCACCTACGAACGGGCGGAGAAATTGGGATCCACCGGGTTTGAGTACGAGCTCGCCAACCTGCAAGGCATGCGGGGCGACTTCGAAGGCATGATCGACGCCTACATGGCGCTGCTCAGCACCAAGCCCAACTACCTGCGCACCGTTCAAAACAGCCTCAACCGAAACCTCCGACTCACCACCACCGAGGACAACCGGGAACTGGTGCGCATTTCCTTGCTCCGCGCCATCCAAACCTACCCGGACAACACGGTGTACCCGGAGCTGCTGGTGTGGCACTTCAACCAAATTCGAGACTTCGCCTCCTCCGTCATTCACGCCAAGGCCCTCGACCTGCGCCTTCAAGAACAAGGGGTGCGCCTGATGGAGCTGGGCAACACCGCCCAAGCCAACGGCGACGTGGACACGGCGCTGGAGTGCTACCGGTACGTGGCAGCCAAAGGACCTGACAACCCGTACTACTTCACGGCGCGCAACGAAGTTTTGCAAGTCCGTTTCGACGCCCTGACCGCCGAGGTGCCGGCCGACCTCGACGCCATGGCCCAGCTTGCCGACGAGTACGCCGCGAGCTTGCGCGACCTTGGGGTTCGGTCTGAGACGGCAATGATGGTCAAAGACCGCGCACATCTGCTCGCCTTTTACCTGCAGCGGGCCGACGAAGGCATCGAGGATTTGGAGGCCCTGCTGGCCAACAACGACCTCAATGAACGCGTGGCGGCCGCCTGCAAACTCACCTTGGGCGACATCTACGTCTTTGAGGGGTTGATTTGGGATGCGTCGCTCTTGTTCTCGCAAATCGTCTTGGACTTCAAGGACGACCCGCTGGGCCACGAAGCGAAATTCAGGAACGCCCGCGTCAGCTACTACGGAGGCGATTTCAACTGGGCCCAAAGCCAACTCAATGCACTGAAAGCCTCGACATCGAAGTTGATTTCCAACGACGCCATCGACTTGAGCTTGCTCATCACGGACAACTTCAACCTCGACACGTTGACGTTGCCCATGGAGATGTTCGCGCGTGCCGACCTGTTGCGCATGCAGCGGAAATTTGACGACGCCCGCACCACCCTCGACTCGTTGACCACGGACTTTCCGGGCCACGTGCTGGAAGACGAGGTGTTGATGATGTCGGCGGACATGTTCTTGGAGCAAGGCCGTTTGGACACCGCCATGACGCTTTACCAAGAGGTGGTGGACCTCCACTTCGACGACATCACTGGGGACGACGCCCTGTGGATGCTTGCCGACCTCACGCACCACCGGTTGAACGACGAGGCCACAGCCCAAACGCTGTACGAAAAGCTCTTGTTTGACTTCCCCGGATCGCTTCACGCGGTCGAAGCCCGAAAGCGTTTCCGCGCCCTCCGCGGAGACGACCTCGAATGACAACCCCCACCTCACCCTCCTGCCCATGGTCCTCTACAACGTCACTGTCAGCGTCACCCAAACGTCCGCGAACGACTGGGTCAAATACATGATGGAGGAACACATTCCCGAGGTGTTGGCCACAGGGCATTTCCGGGACTTCCGCTTGTGCCACGTGCAGGGTGAAGCCGAAGGCGGGGTGACGTTTGCGGTGCAGTACATGGCCCACAGCGCGGAGGCGTTTGAAACGTACCAACGCGACTGCGCGCCCGCCCTTCAAGCCGATCACCAGTCTCGCTGGGGCAGCCACGCCGTGGCCTTCCGCACGGTCCTTCCCTTGATCGCCGAAGGCCATCCCACGGCTGGGTTTGATCCACAGAAGAACTGATTCCCGACTTGGGTCGACCTTCACCGCATGCACGTACGCGCCAAAAAACACCTCGGTCAACATTTCCTTCGGGACTTGGATGCCGCTCGACGCATCGCCGAGGGCATCACCAAACACCGCGGATGCACCGACGTTCTTGAAGTGGGTCCCGGCACCGGCGCCCTGACACGCCCCCTTCTCCAGCGTGGGGACCTCGATGTCCGTGCCGTCGAGCTCGACGAAGAATCGGTGGAGTACCTAACGACGCAAGGCGTGCTGCCGGCGGAGAAGGTGTTTGGCGTGGACCTCTTGAAATGGGACCCCGACGAGGCATTCCCCAAAGGAGCGTCCTTCATCGTGGCCGGCAACTTCCCCTACAACATCAGCTCACAGATTCTGTTCCGCGTGCTCGACTGGCGCGACCGCGTGCCCGAGTGCGTGGGGATGTTCCAAAAAGAAGTCGCCGAGCGCGTGGCCGAGGGGCCAGGCTCCAAGACCTACGGCATCTTGAGTGTGCTCCTGCAATCGTACTACGACATCGAGTACCTCTTCACCGTGCACGAACACGCGTTCGATCCGCCCCCCAAAGTCAAAAGTGGCGTCATCCGCTTGGTCCGAAACGACGTCCGCGAGCTCCCGCATGGTCTCACCTTTGCCCACTTCCGACGCGTGGTGAAAGCTGCGTTCAGTCAGCGCCGCAAAACCTTGCGGAACAGCATCAAGAGTGGGGGCTTTGACGCGACCCGCATTCCCGAGCGTTTTCAGGGTCAACGCGCCGAACAACTGAGCGTCGACGAATTCCACGAGCTGGCCGCCGCCCTTCTCGACTAAGGTCAGCCGACCGGCAACTGGAGCCGCACAAACACAGGGAGGAACAACCCCAGGTTGAATTCCTGCGTGTTTCCGCTAGGCGCATCCACAGTCACGCGACGAGACAGCCATTCCGCCCGGATGCCCCACATCACCGTCATGGGCATGGTGCCCTTGCCGCGGCCGCGCTGCCACTCCAGCGTGCGACGGGTGTGGCCCCAAGCCACGTAGGCGGACGGACCTCCGACCGACGCTTTGAGTGCGGTGTTTCGGCTCCCCAGGCCGCCAAGGTTGGCCACCCCGAGTCCCACCTCCCGGAAGGACTGCTCGAAACCTGGCTCTGACCGATCGGTGCGCCACAAGGCGTAGAGACGGGCCTTTCGGTCCCACACATTGGCTTCCAACCGCACCCCACCAAGGCCCAACCAAGCGCTGGGCTCTTCCAAAATGTACCCCGCGTGAAGGCCTGTGGTCAGGACGGCGAGGGGGCTGACCCACAGACGGCCTTGGTCGAGGTCAGGGAGGGTGGTGGTTTGGGCTTGAAGGTTCACGGATGCCCACGCAAGGACGCAGGGCAGAAAAAGTCGCAATGCTCGCATGGTCCAAAGGTGAAGCACGGGCCTCACCATGGGAGGGTGGTTGTGACTACTTTTGAGACAAAGGCACTTGAAATGAGCAAGGCCCAGACATTTGGCGAATTCATCATGGACCGGCAAGCGGACTTTCCGTTTGTGTCCGGTCAACTCACGCGGCTCCTCACCGACATCGGAGTGGCGGCCAAAATCGTGAACCAGCAGGTCAACCGCGCAGGTCTGACCTCGATTCTCGGAGCGTCCGGGAACACCAACATTCAAGACGAGCAACAGCAGAAACTCGACGTCTTCGCGGACGACACGTTCATGCGCATTCTTTCTTCCGGGAAAAGCGTGTGCGGCATCGGGTCCGAGGAACGGGAAGACTTTGTGCTGTGCGGGGAAAACGGCGAGGGCCGCACCGGCAAGTACATCGTGTTGATCGACCCTCTCGACGGGTCGTCCAACATCGACGTGAACGTCAGCATCGGCACGATTTTCAGCATCGTCCGGCGCATCACCCCCATGGGCGAGCCGCTCACCGACGCCGACTTCCTCCAACCTGGCACCGCCCAAGTGGCCGCAGGGTACGTCCTGTACGGGTCGAGCACGATGCTGGTCTACACCACCGGCACCGGCGTCAACGGGTTCACCCTGGATCCGGCCGTCGGGGAGTTCTTCCTGTCCCATCCGTCGATGACCTTCCCTGAACGGGGCACCACCTACAGCATCAACGACGCCGTCAAGGCCAAGAGCAGTCCGGCCACCCAAGCCTTCATCGACGGATGCCGCGAAGCCGTGGACGCCCAGTTCCGAGGACGGTACATTGGGTCGCTTGTGGCCGATTTCCACCGCAACCTGATTCACGGCGGCATCTACCTCTACCCCTCCACCACAGACAAGCCAGACGGCAAGCTTCGACTTCTGTACGAGTGCGCACCCCTGGCATGGATTGCAGAGGAGGCGGGCGGCAAGGCCGTGGACGACCGAGGAAGAATCTTGGACCTCGTGCCCACCTCGCTCCACGAAAGAAGCCCTTACTACGTGGGGACACGGCACCTTGTGGAGGCGCTGGAAGCGTGCCGCATCGCGCCCGTGGACGCCTTCGTCACGAAAGCGACGCAGCCCACCAAAGACGCCCACATCGTCCCCTAACTTTGCCGCTCATGCGGCCGGCAGACCTCCTTCAATTCTACATGCGGGACCCCCGAAACGGGGCGTTGCGCGGTGCCCTTTCGACACCCGGGGCAAAGGTGGAAATGCACGGCGCTGTGGGGTCTGCCGTGCCCTTGAGCGTGGCGGGATTCCTCAGCCATGAGGAGGAACGGGACAACCCGCGGCACCACGTGTTTGTGCTTGACGACAAGGAGCAGGCCGCCTACTTCATGAACGACCTGCAGTCGGTGTTGGAAGATTCCCGACCCGTGCTCTTTTACCCGAGGTCCGCCCGTGTCCCTTACACCGAGGAGGAGACCGTGGAAAACGCCAACGTGGCGATGCGCGCCGAGGTGTTGAACGAAATCAATGGAGGACGCGACGGGTTGTGCATCGTCACGTTTCCCGAAGCCTTGGCCGAGCAGGTCATCACCCGCAAAGAACTCAGCGACCAAACCTTCACCATCTCCATCGGGGAATCCTACACCATGGATTTTCTCGACGAGGTGCTGCTGGCGTACGAATTTGAGAAGGTGGACTTCGTTTACGAGCCCGGCCAGTACAGCATGCGTGGCGGCATCGTCGACATCTTTTCCTTCAGCTTCGACCACCCTTACCGTCTGGAGTTTTTTGGCGACGAGGTCGAGTCCATTCGGAAGTTTGACCCCACCTCCCAGTTGAGCGTGGCCAAAATGACGCGCGCCACCGTCGTGCCCAACGTCGGAAACGCGCGGCTTCACGAGGCCCACGAACCGTTCTTCAGTTTCCTTCCGCCCAATTCCGTCCTGTGGATGGCCGACGCCAAGCGCTGCGAGGCCGGCCTCGACAAAGCCATGGAACGGGCGCGCTCCCACTACGACCGGCTGAGTGGGGAAGTGCAACGCACCCCTCCAGACGAACTGTTCCTCGCAGGCGACGGTCTGGAAGGATTGCTCGACCCCTTCACTGTGGTGGAATTTGGCGGGGGCACGACGTGGGCCAACCGCATGATCCTGAAGTACGGGATGGCCGCCCAGCCTGCCTTCAACAAGCAGTTTGACCTGATCGCGTCCAACCTGAGGTCCAACCACAAAAACGGGTACGTCAACGTCGTGGTGAGCGGACAAGCCACCCAGTTGGAACGCCTGCACGACGTCTTCCACGACCGCCTGGAAGAAGGCGAAGAGCCTGTGCCGTACAAGCCCATTCCGATGGAGCTGAGCGAAGGGTTCGTGGACAAGGAGCTCAAGATTTTGGTCTACACCGACCACCAGCTGTTTGAGCGCTACCACCGCTTCCGACTGAAGGAAGGCTTCCGGAAGAACAAAGAGGCCTTGACCATCAAGGAGCTCATGGCGTTGGAGGTGGGCGACTTCGTGGTGCACATCGACCACGGCATCGGTGAATTCAGCGGACTTCACAAGATTGAGGTCAACGGGAAAATGCAAGAGGCCATCCGCCTCACCTACCGCGGCGGCGACGTGCTCTACGTGAGCATTCACAGCTTGCACCGCATCTCCAAGTACAGCAGCAAGGAAGGCACCCAGCCCAAAATCAACAAGCTCGGGACCAACACCTGGGCCAAGACCAAGCAGAAGACGAAGGGCCGGGTCAAGCAAATCGCCTACGACCTGCTTCAGCTCTACGCCAAGCGGAAGTCGGCCCCGGGACACGCCTACCCCGAAGACGGCTACCTGCAGCACGCCCTCGAGGCGAGCTTCATGTACGAGGACACCCCCGACCAAAACGCCGCCACCCTTGCCGTGCGCGACGACATGCTCAAGTCCACACCCATGGACCGCTTGGTGTGCGGCGATGTGGGATTTGGCAAGACGGAAATCGCGATTCGGGCGGCCTTCCGCGCGGCCTGCGACGGCAAACAGGTGGCCGTGCTCGTGCCCACCACAATCTTGTCGATGCAGCACTTCAAGAGCTTCAGCCGACGGCTGCGCGACTTCCCGGTCACGGTGGAGTACATCAACCGCTTCAAGACCGGCAAGGCCTTGACCGAGACCCTGAAGCGTGTGGAGGCGGGCGAGGTGGACATCCTTGTGGGCACGCACGCCCTGGTCGGCAAGCGCGTGAAATTCAAGGACTTGGGCCTGTTGGTGATCGACGAGGAACAGAAGTTTGGGGTGGGCGTCAAGGACAAACTGAAGACCCTCAAGGCCAACGTGGACACCCTCACCCTCACGGCCACCCCCATTCCTCGGACGCTGCAATTTTCCCTCATGGGCGCGCGCGACCTGAGCATCATCCGCACGCCGCCGCCCAACCGTCACCCCGTCGACACCGTCATCTCCGGCTTCAACGAGGAAGTCATCCGCGATGCGATCGCCTACGAGCTCAGCCGAGGAGGCCAGGCGTACTTCGTCCACAACCGCGTGGGCAACATCCAAGAAGTCGCGGGCATGATCCAACGCTTGGTGCCCGACGCGCGCATTGGCATTGGCCATGGCCAAATGGAGGGCAAAGACCTCGAGGACGTGATGGCCCGCTTCATCGACGGAGCGTTCGACGTGCTGGTGGCCACCACCATCATCGAAAGCGGGATCGACATCTCCAACGCCAACACGATTTTGATCAACGAGGCGCACAAGTTTGGGCTCAGCGACCTGCACCAACTGCGGGGACGGGTCGGTCGCTCCAACCGCAAGGCCTTTTGCTACCTCATGGCGCCCCCTTTGAGCGCCCTCCCTGCAGAATCGCGCAAGCGCCTTCAAGCCCTCGAGCAATTCTCAGACCTCGGTTCTGGGATGCAAATCGCCATGCGCGACCTCGACATTCGCGGCGCGGGCGACCTCCTCGGCGCAGAACAGAGCGGGTTCATCAACGACCTCGGCTTCGACATGTACCAGCGCATCTTGGCCGAGGCCGTGAAGGAATTGAAGGAAGAGCAATTCAAGGACCTCATGGAAGCCGAGCAAGCCGAATCCGGCCAGTACGTCGAAGAGACGGTGCTGGAGACGGACTTGAGCTTGCTCATTCCCGACCACTACGTGAGCGACATTCCTGAGCGCATTTCCTTGTACCGCGAGCTCGACAACCTCAACATCGCCTCGGATCTCCAAGGGTTCAGAGACCGACTGGAAGACCGGTTTGGGCCCCTGCCGGATGAAACGGAAGAGCTCCTTGGCACCATTCGCCTGCGGTGGGTCGCCCAATGGCTTGGCATGGAAAAATTGGTGCTGAAAAGCGGCAAACTCATTGCGGCCTTTGTGTCGGACGAGGAAAGTGCCTACTTCCAAAGCGCCACGTTTGCTCGGGTGCTGGAGTACCTCAAGCACCACGCGAAGGACGCAAGCATGTACCAGCGCAACGGCGGCTTGAGACTGAAAATCGAAAAGGTGGACACGGTGCTTCAGGCCTTGGCCATCTTCGAGGACATTGCCGGCATGACGGCGGATGAGGCGGCGGAGCTTACCAGCGCCAAATCAGAGCCACTCCCCCAGGCCGCGCCATCGGCAAAGAGCTGACCTCTTCTCCCACCAAACGGGAAGACAAGCGCTCTCGAACGGCGCCCATGCCCACATGGGCACGCACAGCCAAATGTGTTCCGACAGACCACTGAGCCCCTGCCAACAACCGCGCCTCTTCGCGCGACTGCAAGGCCACACCGGACGTCGTTCCTGAGAGCAATTGGGTGTCTTCTGTGCTTCGTTGAATGCGGTAGCTTTCTCTGGACACGTCCACTCCGAGGAACCACAAGGCCCCGAGCTTGGGGTCCTGCTGCGGGAAGACCAAGGTGCCCAAAGACACCACAGAACCTGAGAGGACGTCGCCTTTGAGTCCCTTCCAAGAAGGCGTCACTCCTTGGGGTGCACCGACGTAGGTCCCCGCGGCCACTTGCCACAACCACTCTGACGATTGGGCGTGTTCCAACTGAACCACCGCATGCCCTCCGAGGGCACGTGAGGCGTCTACGCCCACACCCCAACCCTGAGAAACAGGGCTTTGGGCGAACGCGGTCGACCCTCCCAAAAGGAAGAGACCGGCGACCCAGAAGCGGAGATGTGCGATGGCTCTCATGTTAAGCTAATGTAAACAAAATGTTACGCGAACGCAACAATGGGCGTTTACGATGTTCACATTCAAAAGGTTACAACCTTCACTTTGACGCAACACAAAGCCCCGCCAACGGGCAGGGCTCCAATGTTTTGCGGGGATTTGGCGCGGGGTCAGAGCACTGCGATGCGCACAGGCGGAAGGCTGGCCACCTTCAGCACGTAGCCCCCACGGGGCAACCCTGACACCTCCAGCGTGCTTCCACGGCCTTGTCGAACCACCTTCCCCGAGGCGGAGTGAAGCGTCCATCCCTGCTCGTGCTGTTGGCCTGAGGACCAGATGACCGAACGGCCCACGGCTGGGTTGGGGTACACCCCCACCTCGCGCGGCGCGGCACCCGGTTCGTCGATGGAACTCGTTTCCGGACAAACGGTGAAGCACGTCCCTTCCATGGCGGCGTCGCCGCCACACACCGTGTAGCATCCCACGATCCACGTCCCCGTCTCGCATCCCGCGGCGCGGTGGCGGTTCTGGGTGGTGACTGGGGGAGACCACGGTTGGGTGTCCGTGCCGAGCAGCCATTCTGACGAGCCGTAGGTCGTTTCGACGCCGATGCCGGTTTGGTCTGCCCCTCCCATCACAAACAACTCCGGCGCCGCATGGTCCAAATGCGTCGACAGGTGGTAGCTGTGCGGCGAGGCCATGTCAAACGGCGTCCACGTCAGGTCTTCCAGGTTCAGCATCGCTCCGGAGGCCACCCCTTCAAACAAGTTCAAGTCGGCATTGAAGACGCGCCCTCCCGTCACCATGACCACGTCCGGAAGCTGAGTCGACAATTCCACCAGGGTGGCGGCGTGGTTGTCGACGGGCACAGGCAGCGGGTCGATTTCTGTCCAAGTGTTCGCATTGGCGTCGTACACCTCACAGGACGCGAGTTGGAATCCTTCGGCGGCATTGAATCCGCCTGTCACGAGGAAGAGACCTCCCCCAAGTCGCGTCAACGTATGGGAGGCACGGCCCACGTTCATCGGCGCCACCTCGGTGACTTCCAGAGTCTCCATGTTGAACACCTCGCACGACGTCGTCTCTCCTTGGCCATCAAATCCGCCGGTGATCAACACCTCGAAGCTGTTGAGCAGGACGGTGCGGTGGTTGGTTCGTGGGGACAGCATGTCAGGCCCAGGCTGCCAGCTTTCTTCTTCCGCCACAAACACTTCCGTGGACGCCAAGGTGTAGTTGCCATCGAATCCACCAAACACCCACACCGCGGGGCTGTCAAAGGAATTGGACCACGACGCCTCCGCCTGGAAGTCCATCCGCGCTTGGCCCATGGGTTGGGTTTCTTGCCAGTAGTATGGACCGTCTCCATCGAACCCCTCGTAGCCAATTTCGGCACTTGCCGTCACGGCCGTTCCATCAAAGCCTCCCATCGCCAGCTCGGCGGGCTCGAAGTCCCCGTAGGACAGCGCTACGAATGGCACCATCTGGAACGACTCGCGGTACTCGACCATTGTGCTTGATTGGCCGATGTTGAAGGCTGACGTTTGGGCATTGACGGACAGGGACAAGACCCCCAGCAAGGAAGCGACAATTGGGCATTTCATGCCTCCAATGTACCCCATGTCGGACACTTCCTACCTTCGCGTCACCATGTCCACAACGACCCCGCACGTCCTTCCATTTGAACAGCCTGACGCCTTCTTGGAAGGCCAAGTCATGGTGATCGACAAGCCACTTACATGGACGTCGTTTGACGTGGTGAACAAGGTGCGGTATGCCTTGCGCGGCTTCACCGGTGTCAAGAAAATCAAGGTGGGGCACGCCGGCACCCTCGACCCGCTCGCCACAGGGGTGCTCGTGGTCTGTTGCGGCCGTGCGACCAAGACCATCGACACGCTCCAAGCCCAAGCCAAGGTCTACACCGCGACCATCCGTCTTGGCGCCCACACCCCGTCGTTGGATGCTGAAACGGAGGTCGACCGCTGGGCCGAAGATCCGGAGCGGGTCACGGGGCTGACCCTCGACGACGTCAAGGCAGGAACCGCCACCCTCACCGGGACGCTGGAACAGCGACCGCCCATCTTCAGTGCCAAGAAAGTCGGGGGCGTCAAAGCCTACGACGCCGCTCGAAAAGGCGCCGACATCCAACTCCGCACCTCCACCGTCACGGTGACTGCGTTTGAGGTGGAGGGCATGCGTCCGGAGGAAGCCGATGGGCACCCTGTGCTGGACGTGGACGTGACCATTCACTGCAGCAAAGGCACGTACATCCGCTCGCTGGCCCGCGACCTGGGGGACCACTTGGGCGTGGGCGGAACCCTGACAGCGTTGCGCAGGGTCTCGAGTGGCGACTTTCACGTGGACCACGCGTGGCGCGTGGAGGACCTCGTGGCCCAATTGAACCGCGACAACGCAAACGCCTGAATTGGCGGGACTTTCAGCCTTGCAAAACTTGACTTCAAAGGTGTTTTTGGCTATTTTCGCGCGCCTCTGAAAAACGCTCTTTTCAGGGACCCTACAACCCTCACCTCACAACCCCTGCATCCATGGCAATGCAACGCATGAAGCTCTCCCAATTCCGGTACGATGTGCCCGAGGAATTGGTGGCCCAGTACCCCCTCGACAACCGTGACGACAGCCGGTTGATGATCATCAACCGCGAGACGGGCACGTTCGAGCACCGCATGTTCAAGGAGGTCGTGGACATCTTTGACGAAGGCGACGTCTTCGTGGCCAACAACACCCGCGTGTTCCCCGCCAAGATGTACGGCAACAAGGAAAAGACAGGCGCTGTGATCGAGGTGTTCTTGCTTCGCGAGTTGAACCGCGAGAGCTTGCTGTGGGACGTGTTGGTGGACCCCGCACGGAAGATCCGCATCGGCAACAAGCTCTACTTTGGCGAAAACGACGAGTTGGTGGCCGAGGTCATCGACAACACCACGTCGCGCGGACGCACCCTGCGTTTCTTGTTCAACGGCACCCATGAGGAGTTCATGCAAACCGTGCACCAGTTGGGTCAAACCCCACTGCCTCGCTACATGACCCGCGACGCCGAGCCAGAAGACCGCGACCGCTTCCAAACCATTTACGCCTCTGAAGAAGGCGCCGTGGCCGTTCCGACCGCGGGCTTGCACTTCTCGAAGAACCTGTTGAAGCGCTTGGAGATCAAGGGCATCGACATGGCGTTTTTGACCTTGCACATCGGCTTGGGAACCTTCCGCGAAGTCGAGGTGGAAGACCTCAGCAAGCACAAGGTGGACAGCGAAGAATTGACCATCAACGAAGAGTGTGCGCGCATCGTCAACCGTGGCATCGAGAACAAGAAGCGCATTGTGGCCGTGGGCACCACGTCCTTGCGCGGGCTCGAAACGTCGGTGAGCACCACCCAGACCCTCAAGCCCTTCAAAGGCTGGACCAACAAGTTCATCTACCCCAAGTTTGACTTCCAGATCGCAGACGCCCTCATCACCAACTTCCACACGCCCCAGAGCACGTTGTTGATGACCACCGCGGCGTTTGCCGGTCACGAATTGACCATGGAAGCCTACCAGGAGGCCATCAAAGAGAAGTACAGGTTCTTCGCGTACGGAGATGCCTTGATGGTGATTTAACTTGACCCCAAACTCACACGCATGAAGTCTCTTTTCCTTTCCCTCGCTGCCATGGCCATGATGGTCGCAGCTCCTGTCCTCGCCCAAGAACAAGCCATTGGCGACATGGCCCCCATGGCCGACGCCGCCATGCTCGGTGTGGACGGCGACAAGCACACCTTGAACGAATTGAAGGGCGACAACGGCTTGCTCGTCATCTTCTCTTGCAACACGTGCCCCTTTGTGGTGGGCAGCGGAAGCAAAACAGAAGGTTGGGAAGGCCGCTACAACGGATTGGCGGACCTCGCCGCTGAACTCAACATCGGCATGGTGTTGATCAACTCCAACGAAGCCAAGCGCGAAGGCGACGACAGCTTCACCGCCATGAAGAACCATGCGCGCGACGCGGAGTACAAGATGCCGTACTTGGTTGACGAAGGCTCCAAGCTCGCCAACGCATGCGGTGCCCGCACCACCCCTCACGTGTACCTGTACAACGGAAACATGGAGTTGGCCTACCGCGGCAGCATCGACGACAACGTCAACCGTGCGGCGGATGCCAAGGAGCACTACCTCGAAGACGCCATGACGCGCATGGCCGCAGGAAAAAACATCAAAAAGTCCGAGACCAAAGCGCTCGGCTGCTCCATCAAGCGAGTGAAATGACCTTGGACCTTTCTCAAGTCCGCATTGAACCCCTCTCTCGTGAGGGGTTTTTTGTGCTTGTGGATTGGGCCAAACAAGAGGGCTGGAACCCGGGCGTCCATGATGCAGAGGCCTTTTGGGCGCAAGACCCGGACGGATTTGTTGGAGTCCATCACGAGGGCGAACTCGTCGCGGGAGGCAGCATTGTGAGCTACGATGGGGCCTTCGGCTTCATGGGGTTTTTCATTGTCAAACCCGAATTCCGTGGCATGGGGTTGGGTCGGGCCTTGTGGATGCACCGTCGCGACACTTTGTTGGCCCGTTTGCAACCCGGTGCGGCCATCGGTATGGATGGAGTGGTCGACATGCAGCCCTATTATGCCTCGGGTGGGTTTGTCCATCAATTCGCGGACATGCGCTACGCCCTCCAAGGGCAAGCCCGCGCCCAAGACCCCAACGTCCAACACGGGGTTCCCAATTTCGAGACCCTCAAGGCGTACGACAAGACGTGTTTCTTGGTGGACCGCGAGAGGTTCCTCGAACGGTGGTGGAGCCAACCTGACGGCCATGTCTTCACCTACCTCAAGAAAGGAACCATCTTGGGATACGCAACCCTGCGTGACGCCACAGAGGGACGGCGCATCGGGCCCTTGTTTGCCGACACGCCTGAGGTGGCGTCCGCCTTGGTCAACGCCTGCCTGAACGCCGCCGAGGACAACACCGTCTATTTGGACGTGCCCATGGCGAACCGCCATGCGGTCGCCTTGGTGCAAAGCCTTGGAGGAGAGGCGGTGTTTGAATGCGCACGCATGGTGCACGGTCCTGTGCCAGACTGGCCCATTGAACGCGTGTACGGCATCACCTCGTTTGAGCTTGGCTGAGGTCCGACGTCCCGAGTGTTCTCGCTGAAGCGCGGGGCTTTAGAGCGGGATGTTGCTGTGCTTTTTCCGAGGCAGCTTGACCGCCTTGTTTTCCAGCATCTGGTAGGCCTGGATGAGCTTCTCACGCGTGTCGCGTGGGTGCACCACTTCGTCCACGTATCCGCGGCTGGCGGCGTTGTACGGGTGGGCGAACAGCTCCGCGTATTCAGCCTCCTTTTCCGCGAGCTTGGCCGCAGGGTCGTCCGCCGCCGCGATCTCCTTGCGGAAGATGATCTCGGCTGCGCCCTTGGCGCCCATCACCGCAATCTCCGCCGTGGGCCAGGCGAGGACGAGGTCGGCCCCAATGTGACGTGAATTCATCACGTCGTAGGCACCGCCGTAGGCCTTGCGCGTGATGACCGTGATGCGGGGCACCGTGGCTTCGCTGAACGCGTACAAGAGCTTGGCGCCGTTGGTGATGATGCCGTTCCACTCCTGGTCGGTGCCAGGCAAGAATCCTGGAACGTCCTCCAGCACGAGCAGCGGCACGTTGAAGGCGTCGCACGTGCGGACAAAGCGGGCGGCTTTGGTGGAGGCGTCGTTGTCCAACACGCCGGCGAGGAACGCGGGTTGGTTGGCCACCACCCCCACGCTGCGACCTGCTAGGCGCCCAAAGCCCACCACGATGTTCTCCGCAAAGTCAGGCTGCACTTCGAGGAACGAGTCGGCGTCGAGGATTTCGCCGACCGCATCCCGAATGTCGTAGGGCTGCTGGGCGCTTTCCGGCACCAGGCTGTCGAGCTTGGGGCGGGACTCGTCACCTCCTTGGTAGACCAAGCGGTCGGGGTCTTCTTCACAGTTTTGGGGCAAGAAGGAAAGGACCTTCTTCGCGTGCTCGATCACAAGCGCTTCGTTCGCCGCGGTGAAGTGGGTCACCCCCGACTTGCTCGCGTGGGTGCTCGCCCCTCCGAGTTCTTCGGACGTCACCTCCTCATGCGTCACCGTCTTCACCACGTTGGGGCCGGTCACAAACATGTACGACGTGCCTTCCGCCATGAAGATGAAGTCGGTGAGTGCAGGCGAATACACCGCTCCCCCGGCGCAAGGCCCGAGGATGAGCGACAATTGAGGCACGACCCCGCTCGCCTTCACGTTGCGGTGAAAGATGTCCGCGTAGCCCCCGAGGCTGACCACACCCTCTTGGATGCGTGCCCCGCCGCTGTCGTTGAGGCCGATGACCGGCGCGCCGTTTTCGAGCGCCATGTCCATGA
>WTJL01000154.1 GCA_011524845.1 Flavobacteriales bacterium
TCGCCACAGTCAGGGTGCTTGAATCAAGTTGCAGAAAGGATGAACCCCGAAGATAGCGCGCCCCGTTCGGACCGCGTCAAGCCCGGGACAGGAATTGGGGAAGCTTGCGAAGCGGCTTGGCCAACATGGTGAAAACCGAGGGATGGAAGCCGTTCATGCGCCACGCTTTCCAGTCCTCGCGATGAGCTCGGATGCGGTGCTTGAGGGAGGCGTTGCTGACCCCACCGGCGCGCATCAGCACGAGCGTCTCCGGGAGGTAAGCAAGCGTCATGCCGTGCCGGTGGATGAACCGGAGCATGAGCTCGTAATCTGCGGCCGAACGAAGGGCGAGCGTGAAGAGCCCCCAGCGGTCGTAGCACGTGCGGCGAACAAACAAGGCGGGGTGAGGCGGCATCCAGCCCCGGCGAAAGGCTCCGGGGGAGAAAGCCCCGGCTTTCCAACGGCGCGTGACCTGCGACAAGTTGTCGGCGGCAACGTAGTTCAAGTCGCCGTAGACGGCCTCGGCCTCGGAGTGTTGGAAGGTGCGAGCGACCTGTGCCAAAACCGTGTTCGTGGCGTACACGTCGTCCGCGTTCAGGATGGCCACAACGTCTCCCGTGGCGGCCCTGAGCCCCTTGTTCATCGCATCGTAGAGGCCTTGATCGGGTTCAGAAATCAGGGTGGCGATTCGGTCGCGGTAAGGGGCGAGAACATCAAGCGTGCCGTCGGTGGAGGCGCCGTCGACCACGATGTATTCCAAGTCGAAGGGTGCGTCCGGGGTCGAGGTTTGGCTGAGCACGGAATCGAGGGCGTCGGCCAGCGTGCTGGCGGCGTTGTAGCAAACGGTGACGACCGAGATGCGCATGGCTTGAGGGGTCATTCGCCGCTGCCTGAAGAAGTGCCGAGGGCGCCCGAGGCGTTGATGCTCTCCGTCAGCCAAGGCATGTCCATGGCGCACGCCTTGTAGGGAGCGTCCACGCGAACGAAGGTCTCTCCGATGCGCTTGCCGATCCATCTCGACAGGGCGTCTTCCCGCAACTCGGCCTCGACCTGTTGCTGGAACAAGGCGTAGTCGTCCTTGGGGTTGGCACGGTGGGCGGGGAACCGTTCGTTGAGTTGGATGACGGCCCAGTAGGCTTGGTTGTCCTCGTCGAGCAACTGCACCGGCGCAGACACACCGCCTTCCTCGAGGTCTTGGAGCAAGAAAAACACGTTGGGGTCGAGTTCGTCCACCCCAAACCGCGTCCCCCCGTCCCGTGGGTTGACGACCTGGCCCTTTTGGTTGCGGGTCTCTTCGCGGGTGCTGTATTGAAGCACCGCCGCGTCGAAGGGAAGGTCGCCAAGGGCGAGCTTGACCGAGACCGAGTCGATGCTCGCCTGCATGCGCTCCAAGGCCTTGGGGTCAAAGGTGGGCTTCATCAAGACGTGGCAAGCGCTGTACTGTTCGCCTCGTCGGTCGGTGACGCGGAGGAAGTGGTAGCCAAAGTCCGATTCGAACACTGGGGAGTATCCACCAACCTCCGTTTCGTACACCGCACCTTCAAACTCGGGCACGAATTGGCCGCGGCCGATGTTTTGGTAGCATCCGCCCTTGTACTTCGACCCAGGATCTTCGCTGTACCGAGTGGCGGCGAGCGTCATGCTCATTTTGCCCGTTTCGACGAGAAACCGAATGGAGTCGAGCTTGTTGCGCGTGCGCATTTTTTGCTTCTCACCCACCTCCGGCTGCATCACCAGCTCGCTGTAGCTGAGCTCCTCTGGGATGAGGGGCAAGCTGTCGACGGGGATGGCTTCGAAGTAGTCTTGAACCTGGGCAGGAGTGGAGCGAACCGATTGGTCGATTTCAGCCTGCATTTTTTGGGCCAAAATCTGCTCCCGAACAGGGTCGTTGAACTCCGCCTTCCACTCCGCCACCGACTTGCCGTATTCCGCTTCAAAGGCCTCGAGGGACCCAAACATCTGCATGTAGTACGCCAAACGCCGGTCGATTTCGCCCATGACTTCGGCGTCGGTCACTTCGAGGCTGTCCAAGCGCGCGTTGTGGAGAAGCAACTTCTCGAACAGCATGGACTCCAGCAACCCGCATTCGTTGGCGTCTGTGACGGTGCGCCCTTCCAGCCGGGCTTGGGTCACGCGGTCTTGGATGTCGCTGGCCAGGACGATTTCGTCGCCGACGACGGCCACAATGCCGTCCACCCGTTGGTACGACGCCTCGCTGCCGGGCTGGGCGTGGGCGTCGTAGGACATGCTTCCCAGGGTCGCAAAGAGGGCACAACACAGGGTCCATGCCGACCGGCCCAAAGGAATCTCAATGAAGGTGCGCGCCATGGGTCGAAGGTAGGGGGGACAGGGGGAAAGTGGAAGGCGCATCAAGGGCAACAACTCACAAATTTTCACGACGCAAATCGCCCTCGGCCCAGGCCCGCTGAAGCAGGGTGTCGCGCAGGGCTTCGCGCAGTTGTTGGCGGCGCCCTTGGAGCAGGAGTTCAGTGATTTGGTCCCGCGCCACGTCGAGCGGCGCCGTCTTTCCCTTCAGTCCGTGGTCCAGGAAACGCACGAAGTACATGCGGTCGTTTTCTTGAAAGGACAGGGGGGACGTGCGCTGGATTTGAGACTCCACACGGTACAACGAAAGCGGCACCTCGTCCAAAAGTTCCCCCACCGACCACCACGCTTCATGGTCGACGTGGTGCACGGCGCCGCGCTCGATGCACCAGCGCTCCAATTCGGGGATGCTCACTGAATCGGCGGCGGCCAGCCATTCCTCCACCTGGTCCATTTCCTTGTCCCATGCCCGTTGGTCTTTCTTGGACCAATTGGCGCCGCGGGTTTGGGCCGCGACCTTCGGATCCGGAAGGTGGACGTACAGGGTCCGAACGGCGTGGTCGTGCAGGGTGAACAACTCGGGATGGGCCTCGTAGTACGCCGCGATGTCTTCCTCAGAGACCTCGGTGTCGAGGCGGCTTTCGACGTACCGGTTCTCGTACGTGTTGATGAGGAGGCTTCGGCGGTAGGCCTCAAGTGCCTGTTCCAGGCTTGGCAACTCCTTTTGCAATTGCGTTCGCGCTTGGGTCACCATGACCTGCTCCCGCATCCACCGGTCGATGACCCGCTCGGCGAAGGCCGCACTGTCTTCCAAGTTGAGGTCGTCCGGCACCCACGACGCCAGGCTGTCCCAAGTCAAAACCTCGCCGTACGCTTCGGCCACGACGTCTTTGCCAAAGCCCGATTCCAGCGGCACGTGAACGTCTCCGCACCCCATCCAGGCTGCCGTCAACGTCAAGCCCCACAGGGCGTGCCGCACCGCCCTCATTGGCGAACCAAGCTGTACAGGGCCTCGCGGTTGATCTTGTGCGGATACTTGCGTTGCAGTTCCATGATCCACTCTTGTTCGAGGTGGTCTTGGTAGGCGGCGATGGCCGCACCGCGACATTCTTCCAGGGCCTTGGGCGTGGGCGGCATGTCTTCTTTGACGTGGACCAAGATGATTTGGTCTCCGCCTTCTGTGGTTTCAAGCACCACCAAGCCGTGCTTGTCGGCGACCAAAGACCCGTCGCGCAAGGCGGCAAAGGCACGGTCGGCAAACGCATTGTCTCCTTCCACGTACTTCCCAAACTCGTTGCGCAACGCCAAAGGACGCTCGGCGATGAGTTCGCGTCGCAACCCCTCCACGTCGCCCGTCTTGCGAAGGGCCTTGCGGACCTTCTTGGCAATCTTGACGTCTTCGCACGTGTGGATGCCTGCGTCCAAACGCTGGGGCCACATGAATTGGTCGAGGTTGCGCCCGTGGAAGTCCACGAGTCCGGCGGAATCCTTGACGGCCCGGCTCCAGACTTTTTGGTCGGTCAATTCGAACAACAAAATGCCGTCGTGGTACTCCTCCATCAACAGGCGGAAGTCGTCGTGCTTGGATTCCAGTTGGGTGTCCTCGTAGGCGAGAAGCACCTCTTCCAAGTACCGGTCGACTTCTTGAGCGACCATGACGGTGGCCGGGCGGTTGAGGTCGCGGACCTTTCCGCCGTTCACCCACGCCACGAAGTCGCCCACGGTGTACGCTTTGCCCGCCACGCTGAACAAGGTGCGGCCCAGTTCGCTGCGACGCACACCGTCCAAGGGGTGTCCAGGGTAGAACAGGCTGTCCACCTTGGCCGCCGCCACTTTCAGGGCTTCGAGACGACGGCTGCTCACAGAGGCGCCGTATTCGTTCTTGAGCTTGTTGACAAACGACGTTTTGGTGATCTCCGCGCGGCTGTCGCGACGCACTTTTTTGGACAACTCGCGACGGCTTTCTTCCAGCGTCGGCAAGGTTTTCTTGTCCATGAGCTTGAGGATGTGGAAGCCGTAGTCGGTGCGCACCGGACCGGCGATGTCCCCCGGCTTTTCAATGGCAAAGGCGGCGTCTTCGAAGGCCTCCACCATCTTGCCCGTGCCAAACCAAGGCAACAATCCGCCTTTGTTGGCCGTCGAGGGGTCCTCGCTGTACT
>WTJL01000073.1:0-1973 GCA_011524845.1 Flavobacteriales bacterium
GCAGGCCGCATGCGGTGGACGGTGCATGCCACATGGGCACCTTCTCAACAAGAGACCTTTCGTTGCGCGTGGCGTTGCCGTTGGGAAGCGTGAGGGCGTGGAGTATCTTGGCACAACAAGAAACCCTCATCTGAAACCTTCATCAGCGCAGCATGGCCAACACGAGCGACATCAAAAACGGCATGGTTTTGAACCACAACAATGGGTTGTGGCAAATCGTCGAATTCCTTCACGTCAAACCAGGGAAAGGAGCGGCCTTCGTTCGGACCAAGCTCAAGAACATTGAAACGGGAAAAGTCGTGGACAACACGTTCAACGCAGGTCACAAGATCGATCCCGTGCGCATTGAAACGAGGGAACACACCTTCTTGTACAACGACGACGAGGGGTACCACTTCATGAACACGGAGAGCTACGAGCAAATCCGTCTGGAGAAACACCTCATCAGTGCGCCTCAATTCTTGAAGGACGGGTTGAGTTGCCTCATCGTGTTTCATGCGGAAGAGGAACGCCCCATCAGCTGCGATTTGCCCAGTCACGTAGAGTTGGAAATCACCTACACGGAGCCCGGTGTGAAGGGCGACACGGCCACCAACTCTCTCAAGCCTGCCACGGTGGACACGGGAGCAGAGGTGCGGGTGCCGCTGTTCATTGACACGGGCGATTGGATCAAGGTCGACACACGGAGCGGTGATTACACAGAGCGCGTCAAAAAGTAAGCCGTCTCAGGCCTCAGGTGCGATGCCCAACCCCAAGGAACGCCGGCTGAAAGAGAAGCTCGAACTCCGAGACTTCAAGCTGAACGCGCTTCTGAAGGTCACGCAAGCCATCAACGCCCAGACGTCGGAAGCCGATTTGATGGCCCAGTACGTCGATGCGTTGAAGGCCAATTTGGGCATCGACCGGTTGGTGCTCTACGCCGCCGATTTGTCCGGCGATCGTTGGCAGTTGTTGGTGACAGCAGGGACAGACGCGTCGTGGCCAGCGTCGCAGCCGTCCTCGTTTTTTGAGGGCCTTGACCTCGACAACATTGGTCTTGCCGGGGCCATGGGAGGGGATGAACATCCCTCAGACGTGGTGGTGCCCATCCACCAAAACGACGAGGCGATTGCGGTGGTGTTGGCCGGCGACACCACGGACGACGACCGGGGCGTAAGTCCGGTGGTCAAGCACCTCAATTTCTTGGTGACCCTCACCAACATCCTGGTAGTGGCACGACGCAACAACCAAATGGTGGAGCGAAGCTTGAAGCAGGAAGCGTTGAGGCGTGAGCTCGAATTGGCCGGCGAGATGCAGGCGATGCTGCTGCCACAGACGTGGGACCATTTGGAGTTGGATGTGGCAGGGTACTACAAGCCCCACACCCAGGTGGGTGGAGATTATTACGACGCCTTTGCCACAGACTCAGGCAAAGTCGTGGTGTGCATGGCCGATGTGAGTGGCAAGGGCATGAGCGCCGCGCTGTTGATGAGCAACTTTCAAGCGCAGGTCCGCGCGTTGTTCCAGGTGGAGCACATGTCGTTGAGCACCACCCTTCACACCCTGAACAACCGCGTGATGCAGATCGCTCAGGGCGAGAAGTACATCACGTTTTTTGCCGCTGTGTTTGACCCTACACACCGAACGCTGGAATACGTCAATTGCGGGCACAACCCTCCGCTGTTTGTGTGTCCGGACGGCAGCCACAAGCTGCTGGAAGAGGGGTGCGTGGGCTTGGGCATGTTCAGGGACATTCCGTCCATGAACGTGGGCCGCCTCGACGTGCCTGTGGGCGGCGTACTGTGTTGTTACACCGACGGTCTGGTCGAGCAGGAAAACGACATGGAAGTGCCTTTTGGGACGGACCGCTTGCTGAGCATGTTGGCCCATCACCAAGGCCAAAGCCTCGAGGCCGTTCACCGCACCATCGTGGCGGCCTTGGACGCTTTTCGCGGAGACGAACCTCCGCTGGACGACACCGCAATGCTCAGCTG
>WTJL01000073.1:2073-17483 GCA_011524845.1 Flavobacteriales bacterium
TATTCGCTGTGGGCGTTCCCCACGTCGCCGTTGTTGGTGCTGATGATGGTGCGCAGGTCCGACTGTTGGAATGGAGCGTACTCAAACTGGTACGTGCCCGGCCCCCATCCAAACACCGGCCGCTCCTGAAACATCGCCAACGCGCAGGACCACCGGTTCAGACGTTCGAGGTTGGAGTCGTCGCTCGACACGTTGGAAATGCTTTCCACGTGCTGGGCGAGGTTGTCGGAGGAGTCTTGTTTGTTGCGTTCGAGTTGGATGACCAAGGCGTCCCAACTGAAGGCCAACCCCACCATCACAGCCAACCCCGCGGCGATCAAGGCCTTCAAGCGAACCCCAAGAAGCATGAGCGCCCAGAGCGCTCCCGCCGCGGCCAAACTGACCCACGCCGCGCGGGTGAAGGAGAGCACGGTGCCCAAGAAGAGCCACGCGGCTCCGAGCGTCCAAAGCACCTTCGACAAGGTGGTTTGTTGGGCCCGCCAGGCCATGGCGATGACGGGGGGAAGCATCAACGCCAGCACCGCTCCGTAGGACGTGTGGTCCTTGAAGAAGGGCTTCATGACCCAATGCCCGGCCCCTTTGCTGAAGCCGTAGCCCGAGTGCCTGATCAGGGTGTACGCGACAACCACCGACAGCGGCACGAGAAGCAGGACCAGAAACCGCTGAGACGCCTTGGGGTCCGAAGCGAACCACGCAGACATCAAGACGTAAAACGACGCAATGAACCACGCTCGGGATACCCACGCTTTCAGCGACACGACGACGTGGCTGCTGGGAAGCACGGTCAGTCCCATCCACACAAAGCCCGCGACCACCACCCACGTGACGGGGTGTCGGAGGAAGTCGCGGTCAGGGGTTTGGCCTGAGAGCCAACGCGCCACAAAGACTGCGAGCAGGGCAAAAAGCATGGGCTCGGTCGGCATGTACCATCCAATGGACGTCAGCCCAAACTCGCTCAGGTTGACCGAAAGGGGAACCAAAAACAAGACCGTCGACAGGTACAGGTCCACCCGCGCAAATCCCCACCATGCAAGGAGCAAGGCCGGGGGCAGAGCCAACACGTAGGGCACGTCCATGGCCCAGCCCACGAGGGCGAGCACGGTCATGGCAATGCCTGCCAACCAGCCGGCGCGAGCGGTGGTCATGGGAGGGTCAGGATGCGGTTTGGGCGCGTTGCAGGGTGTCCCACGCGAGCATGGCCAAGAAGGCTGCAGCGACCGCCACCACGGACGTCATCACCACAATGAGCCAACGCACGGGCTTGGCTTTTTTGTCCGCGGCACTCGCGTAGTCCACGATGAACGACGACGACAATTGGGTCTCGGCGTCGACGCGCATCAACTCCACGCGCTTCTTCAACAGAGATTGCTGCTCGTAGGCCCCTTCGAGGAATGCAGACAAATTGTTGTAGCCATTCGCCAAGGCCCCGATGCGCTCCAAATCCGCTTGGATGGTGCGGGCGGCGCCGGGCTTGCCGGAGGCCAACGCCAATCCGTATTGAGCGGTCAGGCCTTCCACTTGCGCTTCAAAGTCGTAGATGCCCATGGCGTGCAGAGTGGCCAGGCTGTCCTCGGCTTCGGCGATCTGTCGGGAGGTGTTGGACAACGTCGTGACGGCGAGGTTGTAGGCTTCTCGCGCCCGTTCGTTTCGCATTTTGTTGGCGACGCTGTCCACCAAAAACGCCATGTCGTTGGCCATGTCTCGGGCGAGTTCAGGGTCGGTGTCCAGCACTTGAACCCGGATGGAGCCAAACCGCGTGAGGTTGGAGCTCACGTTGCTGTTGTACGTCAACGCCATGTCTGTCTTGGCGCCAGGCTCCGTCGGATCGATCTCGTAATGGGTGTAGAGGTCGTACTTCTCAATGATCCGGTTGCGGATGCGGTGAGAGTTGAGAATTTGAAGCAAGCGCTCGGCGTCTTCCGTTTCACCGTACGCGAGGAGGTCGTTCTTTTTGGTTTCCTCAAAGAACTGCTCTCCCAAACTGTGTTGCGAGGTGGCGAACATCACCACAGTGCTTTCGTAGTACTCGTCGAGCATCAAGGACACACCTGATGCGGCCACTGCGGCCAAAAATCCCACCGCAACGAGGGTTTTCAGGTTGCGGTAGATGAACACCAGCAGATGCGTGGACTCCATGGGGTTGGAAGAAGACATGTTGTGTGGGTTGAATCGTGATTCGGCGCGAAGGTAATGGGCGCTGGCGGTACCTTTGAGCGAATGGCGCGCATAGCCTTGAACGGACGGTTGTTGGTGCCGGGGAAGCTGGAGGGCATTGGCCGGTTCACCTTGAACTCGCTGAAGCACTTGGTGGCGCTTCGCCCGGACGATGCGTTTTTGCTCGTGGTGGATCGGCCAGAGGATGAGATGTTTCGTTTGGGCCCCAACGTCGAAGTGGTGCGCATTCGTATTCCGGCCCGCAGACCATGGTTGATTCGGTGGTGGTTGGGTCGGCCGATGCGGCGGGTGCTTCAACAGTGGAAGGCAGAGGCGTTTGTGTCGCTCGAAGGTCCCCTGGCTTCCGGGATGCCGGACGGATTTCCTCAGCTCAGCGTCATCCATGACTTGAATTTTGAGCACAGACCGGAAGACCTGCCCGCCCAGTGGTCTCGCTTTTACCGGACCGACTTTCCAAACTACGCCCGGCAAGCGACGTTGCTTGGTACGGTGTCGGAATACAGCCGCCAAGACTTGGCGTCGACGTACGGGTTGGATGCCCAAGACATTCGCGTGTTTCCCAACGCGGCCGACGCCTCCTTCGTTCCCACCACCGAGGACGGCCGCCTCCAGTCCCAGCGCGTGTTCGCTTCGGGGGCCCCGTACTTCGTGTACGTGGGGTCGTTGCATCCCCGCAAAAACATCGACGGTTTGTTGAAGGCGTTCCAGCACTACGTGGACGCGGGAGGTGGTTGGGATTTGGTCCTTGTGGGGGTGGCCATGTGGTCGGACGACTTGCCCTCCTTGCCGGAGGAGGTGCAGCGACGCGTGCACTTTGCGGGTCGCCTCAACCATGGCGATTTGGTGGCCGCGGTTGCCGGCGCCCAAGGTTTGGTGTTTGTTCCCTGGTTCGAAGGGTTTGGCATTCCCTTGGTGGAAGCGATGTCGTGCGGCGTTCCCGTGGTGGCGTCGAACGTCACGTCGCTGCCAGAGGTGTGTGGAGACGCCGCCTTCGCACTGGTCGATCCGGGCCAACCAGAAGACATCTCCAAGGCCATGCTCGACCTGGAGGGCCATCCAGAAGCCGCATCCGAAGCCGCGGAACGAGGCTTGCGCCGCGCCCAAGATTTTTCATGGCGTGCGACGGGTCAAGCCCTGAGCGATGCGTTGAACGACATGATGTCTCGCCGATGAGCCAGTCCTTGATGCCTGAAGTGGTCAAAGGCCGTGTGGAAGCGGGCTGCGACGAAGCGGGACGAGGCTGCCTCGCTGGTCCTGTGGTGGCGGCTGCAGTGGTGCTTGACCCCAAGGTGGCCCGGAGCCTGCCGCTCAACGACAGCAAGCAGTTGACCGTCCGTCAGCGCGACGAGTTGCGCGCGCTCATTGAATCGAAAGCCGTGACTTGGTCGGTGGCTTTTGTGTCTCCGAGCGACATCGACAAGCTCAACATTTTGCAGGCCTCGTTTGAGGCGATGCGCCGCGCCGTTCGCGGATTGGCGGGGATGCCGGACCATTTGCTCATCGACGGGAACCGGTTTGTGACCGCTCCAGACATGCCCCCTCATTCGTGCTTCGTGAAGGGTGACGCCAAGGTGGCGTCGATTGCGGCGGCCAGCATTTTGGCCAAAACCCACCGCGACGCTTACATGCTCGACGCGGCGAAGACCTATCCCGGATACGGCTGGGAAACCAACATGGGGTACCCGACGGTGGCCCATCGCAAAGCCTTGGTCGATTTGGGGCCGACCCCCATCCACAGGTCGACGTTCGCGTGGGCGCCGCCAGCGCCTTCCCTGTTCGATTGACGATGTCAAACGCGCTGATTGCCAGCGTGGAGGAGGGCATTGTGAAGGTTGTGTGAACTCTTCGTTCAAATGCCGTATTTCGTCTTGGAATGCGTAGATTTACTCGTCCAAAACCTTTAATTCCCAAACCAATGCGTTTTTCAACTTGGCTCGCCGCTGTGCTTCTCTTTGCAAGTGCCGGCTCTGCGTTCGCCCAATGTGAGAATCTCTTTTTCTCTGAAGCGGCTGAAGGCTCTTCCAACAACAAGTACCTCGAAATTTACAATCCCACTGCAGCAGCTGTGGATTTGACGGGATACGCTTTCCCCAGTGTGTCCAACGCTCCAGACAACGGCGTGGGCAACTACGACTTCTGGAACACGTTCCCCGCAGGTGCCTCGGTGGCGCCAGGTGACGTGTACATCATTGCCCATCCTTCTGCAGACCCCACCATCTTGGCGCAAGCAGACCACACCTTCACCTTCCTCTCCAACGGAGACGATGGCTTCATGTTGGTGCAAGGAGACGAAACGTCCTTTGTCCAAATCGACGCGGTGGGCGACTGGAACGGCGACCCAGGATCAGGTTGGGAAGTGGCAGGTGTTGCCAACGGCACCCAAAACCACACCATCGTCCGCAAGTCATCCGTGCAGTCTGGCAACGCGGGCGATTGGGTGACCAGCGCCGGCACCAACGCCGACGACAGCGAATGGATTGTGCTCCCCTCCGACGATTGGACGAGCTTGGGTGCGCACACCTTTGACGGTTGCGGCGCTCCTGTGCTCGGATGCACCAACCCCAACGCCACCAACTACAACGCCGACGCCACGCAAGACGACGGCAGCTGTCTTTTCGACAACGCCTGCAACGTGGACGGCGTGGTGGTGGAAGCCAGCAGCTTCCAATACGTGCCCAGCGCACTCAGCGTTCAGCCAGGCCAAACCGTGGTGTGGGTGAACCTCGGTGGGACCCACGACGTGAACGGTGACCTCGACTCCCAAACGGGCATGTCGTTTGGCAACCCAGAAGCCTTCTACATCGCACCGGTCACGGGCGACGCTTCAGGTGTGTGCATCGGGTCCTTCACGTTCAACACCCCAGGGGTGTACACGTACGATTGCTCCATTGGGTCGCACGCGGCCCTCGGCATGGTGGCCACGGTCACCGTGGGAACAGGGGGGTGCACCAACGCAGCTGCGCCCAACTACAACCCTGCAGCCGACTACGACGACGGGTCTTGCATCGAAGTCAACTTGACAACGATTGCGGACATTCAACTCGGACAGGAAACGGGCATCTTCACCGATTCTGTGGTGGTGACGCGCGGCATCGTGACCGGTGTGTACGGCTCCAACGTGAGCATCCAAGACGGTCAAGGCGCCTACAGCGGCTTGTGGTTGTTCTCTCCAGACGTGCCTGTTCAGTTGGGCGACGAAGTGGAGGTGACGGGTGCCGTGTCTGAGTACTTCGACAAGACTCAAATCTCTACGCCTGCGACCGTCATCCTCAGCCAAGGCAATGCCTTGCCCGCCGCGGAAGTGCTGGCCACCCTTGATGCAGGAGCGGAGCCATGGGAAGGCGTGCTCGTGCAGGTCACGGGTGCTGTGACCAACCCGTCTCTCGGTTTTGGCGAGTGGGCGTTGTCTGACGGCTCGGGTGACTTGGCCGTTGACGATGCAGGTTTTGACGCCATTGGTGCAGGTCTTGTGGGACTGGGCAACCAGTTGCAGGTGACCGGTGCACTTGATTTCTCTTTCTCAGCCTTCAAGCTTCAGCCACGCGACGTGGCAGACGTGTTGTTGTACGGTTGCACCAACGCAGGCGCAGCGAACTACAACGCCCTCGCCACCATCGACGACGGCAGCTGCATCATCGAAGGCGGTGAATGCGGGCTGTTCATTTCTGAATACGCAGAGGGATCATCCAACAACAAGTACTTGGAGCTCTACAACCCCACGGGTTCACCCATCTTCTTGGACGAGTACACCTTCGGCAACTGCAGCAACGGTTGCGACGACCTGATGATGTCCAACAGCATCACGGACAACGTTGATTTTTGGACGTTCAACTTCCCTGCGGGCTCTCAAGTCGCGCCGGGTGGAACGTTCATCGTGGCTCACCCCACGGCCGATCCGATCATCCTTGCGGTGGCCGACATGACGTACACCTACTTGAGCAACGGTGACGACGCTTACGTGCTCGCCAACATTGCCGGTGGAGACACCACGGTGGTGGACATCATTGGCGACTTGGGTGCAGACCCCGGTTCAGGATTCGCAGTGGCCGGTGTGCTCAACGCCACCCAAAACAACACCCTCGTGCGGAAGCCTGAGGTGTCCACAGGCAATGGCGGCGATTGGGCGGCCAGCGCAGGCACCAACGAAATCGACACCGAGTGGATCATCAACCCTTCGGACGACTGGACCAACCTCGGCATTCACACCTTCAATGGGGCATGTGCGGTCGACAACACCGGTTGCACGGACCCAGGCGCGGTCAACTACGACCCCACCGCCACGGAGGACGACGGGTCGTGCATCTTCATCCCCAACCTGACCGTTCAGGAAATTCAGGGTTCTGCATTCAGCGGCACCGTGGTGACGTCGGGTGTGGTGACGGCAGTGTACCCCAACAACGGTGCCCTTGCAGGCCAGCCTTCGTTTGTCATTCAGAACGGCACAGGAGCCAATTCCGCCATTTGGGTCATTGGCTCGGGTGTGGCTGTGGGAGACCAAGTCGAAGTGGCAGGCAACGTCAGCGAGGTCTACGGCTTGCGTCAAATCTTGTCTGCAGTTCCGACCATCCAGTCCTCTGGCAACGCTTTGCCTGCGGCTGAAATGTTGATGCCTTCAGCCATCAACGACGAGCAGTGGGAGTGCGTGTTGGTGGAAATGACTGGAACGGCTTCTGGCATCACCGCCGCGTTTGGCGAGTGGAACTTGAGCGACGGCACGGGTCAGGGCATGGTGGCCTCCTTGGGCTACAACGCGGTCAACGACAGCGTGGACGTGGCTGGCGTCATGACCCCGCTTGTGGAACTCGGACTGAACTACCGTGTGACCGGCCCCAACTTCTTCAGCTACAGCAACTGGAAGTTGTGCCCACGTGATTCAAGCGACGTGGTGCGCATCGGTTGCACCGACCCTGCGTTCCCCAACTACGACGCCCTCGCGACCGAGGACGACGGTTCTTGTTCTGACGTGAGCGGTTGCACCGACGAGTCGGCCGACAACTACAACCCCGACGCAACCTTCGACGATGGCTCTTGCGTGATCACGGGTTGCACGGACCCCACGGCGTTGAACTACAACCCCAACACCACCTTGGAGGACAACACCACGTGTTACTACACCTTGCCCAACATCATCATCAACGAGATCCACTACAACCCTTGCAACAACCAGGGAGACGACTTCGATTACGAGTTTGTGGAATTGTTGAACATCGGCGATTTGGCGGCTGACCTCTCTGGCTATGAATTCTACAACACAGCTGGCGGTTTGGACCAACTCGGTTTGACCTTCCCTGAAGGCACAAGCATTTCCGCAGGCGAGTTTGTGTTGATTGTGGTGTCGGAAGCCGGTGCCGCCAACTACGCTGGAACAGGGGCTCAGATTTTCCAAATGACCCAAGGGAACTTCAGCAACTCGGGTGAAGCCTTGGCGTTGCGCGACGCCTTCGGCAACACCGTGAATGCGGTGACGTACGACGATGCCGGTGCTTGGCCCTCTTCTGCTCAGGGCATCCTCGGGTTCAACTACATCGAGAGCCCCGACGGAGGGTGCGCCACGTTGGAGTACATCCCCGAGATCCTGGAGGTGTACTTGACCACGCCTGTGGGCAACGGCAACGACTTCGGTGGCAACTGGCAAGCGTCTTGGGTGGACAATGGAACACCCGGTGCAGCCAACAGCTCAGCCTTTGGATGCAACAACCCCGACGCTTGCAACTTCAATGCCAGCGCGCTCTTGGGCGACGAGAGCCAGTGCACCTTCGATTGCACCGGTTGCACGTACCCCAACGCGGACAACTTCACGGCAGGCGCCACGCAGGACGACGGGTCTTGTGAATTCACCATCGCCAACCCTTGTCCCACGGACTTGAACGGCGACGGATCGACGACCACGGCTGACCTCTTGGTCTTCCTCGTGGACTTCGGAAACACGTGCCTCTGAGCCAAGAGATAACACAAACATGACATCAGGAAGGGCGCCCGCGTGGCGCCCTTCTTGTACTTTGGCCGGCCATGATTTGGATCAAATGGTTGTTGAGCGTCTTGGGTGGCTTGGGCGTGTTCCTCTTTGGAATGCGGACCCTGAGCGACGCCATTCGACGTGCCTCGGCCACGTCTTTTCGCGAGTTTTTGTCCAGCATCACGCAGAGCACGTGGGTGGGCACCATGACGGGAGTGTTTGTGACCAGTCTCCTTCAGTCGAGTTCAGCTGTGACGGTGACCTTGGTGAGTCTCGTGAATGCGGGGCTGTTGACCATTCGGGAATCGATCGGGGTGTTGTTTGGTGCCAACATTGGAACGACCATTACCGTGTGGCTCATTGTCTTGTCGTTGGGCGGCTTTTCCCTCAGTGACTTGGCCCTTCCCATCGCAGGCCTTGCGGTTCCGCTGTTGTTGATGGAGCGGCGGTTGCCACGTCAGGCGGCCAACATGATGATCGGCTTTGCCCTTCTGTTCATTGGTCTGAACCTGTTGAAAGGCCAAATGGAAAGCGTGGGTGCCCGCGAGCTGTTCACCTCCATTTTCCCAGAGGGGGGAGGCTTGGGATCCAACGTCTTGTACATGCTGATTGGCGCCACCCTCACCGCCTTGATTCAATCGTCTTCGGCGGCGACGGCCCTGACCCTGGCGGCCATGGTGTCGGGGTTGATCGGTCTGGAAAGTGCCCTCGCGATGGTGCTGGGTGAAAACATCGGCACCACGTTGACGGCCAACCTCGCCGCTGTTGTGGGCAACCGAACGGCCAAGCGGGTGGCCCGCATCCACTTTTTGATCAACGTGTTTGGGGCGCTGTGGATGATCTGGCTCATTCCCGTGATGGCCAGTGCATTGTCCAGTCTGTTCGCGGCGGCGGAATCCGACGAAGTGCGCAACGGCTATGTGTTGGCCATGTTCCACACCACCTTCAACGTTTTGAATGGACTGGTGATGGGGCTGTTCATCGAGTCGCTGGTGAAGTTGTCCAAGAAGCTTGTGTGGAGCGAAGATGTCGAAGGGGAATCCACCTTTGCGGCGTCCATTCCCGGACGCATCGTGGACGCCCGCTTGAGCCTGGAGGAGGTCCAAAACGACTTCCGCCGAAGCGCGTCTTTGTTGCGTCGGATGACCCAGGGGGTGGAAGAGCTGTTTGGCCTTTTGGAGCCAGGAGATCGAGCCGATGTGTTGAACAACCTCGTGAAGTGGGAAGAGAAAACCGACCGCATCGAGCAATCCATCAGTGCGAAACTTTCAGGCATCGCCCAGCACGAATTGAGTCCTGAGCTCAGCGGTCGTTTGGCGGCGTTGTCGGCCATCAATCCGGACTTCGAACGCGTCGGCGACAACCTGTTGAGCATGGCGTGGCAGATGGACGCCAAGGCGAGGGAAGGGGTGTACTTCATGCCCAAGCAACGCACCAACTTGCTGCACATGCTCGAATTGCTTCGCGAGGCCATCAAGGTCATGGACGTCCAGCTCAAATCCGCCGATGTCGACCTCGATGCGGTGGCCGAGGTCGAGGGCAAGATCAATGCCCTTCAGGCCAAATTGCGCGAAAAGCACGTCAAAGACGTGGAGAAAGGCAAGTACTCCGCCTCAAGTGGCATTCTGTACAGCGAGTTGTTGTCTTCCTTGGAGGAGTGTGGAGACCGCATCGCCCACGTCAGTTCCAGCCTCTCGGGGGCGCAAGAAGGGGGCTGAGCGGTCTCAGGGCACGGCCCACGCGTCGGTCAGGGCCTCGTTGCTGGGGTTCAGGTCACGGTCCCAGAGCGTCCAAGCAAACCGCACCGAATCCGCAGTGGTGCCCAACACATGCCATGACGTCAATTCCAAGGAGATGGTCCCGTCCAAGGCAGGGCTGGATCCCGTGGGCTCCGCCACAGGTACCCGATACGCGTAAGGCACCAGCAAGGGAGGGATGACCCACGCGGTGTCCTTCCATTCCTGATACTCACCCACGAGGTTGTAATGGTGTGCACAGGTTGGACAAAAGGGAGGAAGGGTGTCGTTTTGGGACAGTCCCACGTTGCCGTCGCCATCTGTGAAGCGAAGCGTCATCGTGGCGGTGCCGTCGACATGTTGCACAAATTCCTCGAACGCCAGCGTGGGCTCGTCGGGGTAGTTGGGGTCTGGCAAACATCCCGTCGCTCCCAGCATCGCGGCAAGAATGGCAAGGCTCCAAGGGCGTGTGCGTGTCCACATGCCACAATGTTACGGAACCTGCCTCAAGACTTCCGAACTTGCGGCCATGTCCTACGCCTTCGACGACTGGGGTCTTGACGCATCGATGGAAGAGGTGCGGGCGCGTCTCGGCAAATGGATGGTGACGGAGGAGGACGAAGGCTTTGAGGCGCATGCTTTGGCGTTGTTTCGTTGGCAAGCCCACCACAATGTGACGTACCGTGCGTTTGTCCAAGCGCTTCGCATCGAGCCTCTTGAGGTGAGTCGCGTCGAGGACATTCCATTCATGCCCGTGGAGATGTTCAAGTCCCACGAGGTCAAAAGCGGCGAATGGGCGACCCAACACGTGTTCCGAAGCTCAGGAACCACCCGGACCGTCCAACGCGCTCAACACCACCTTGACGCAGGTGGCTTGGCGTGGTATGGCCGTGTGGCGCGGCAAGCTTGGACCTCGCAGTGGGGTTCCTCCGTCGATGCATGGTCGTGGCTCGGGTTGTTGCCCGGGTACCTCGGTCGCGAGGACGCTTCTTTGCTGACCATGGTGTCGGATTTCATGACGGTGGCAGACGGGAGCGACGAGGGCATGCTGATGCACGACCACGGAGAATTGATGGTTCGGTTAACCGAGTGGGCTGGGGATCCGCAACGGCGCCCACTGGTGTTGTTTGGGGTGACGTGGGCGGTGTTGGATTGGTTGGACGCCCTTGAAAGGAATCCTTCTGAGTTGGACAAGGTGCCATGGCATTGCGTGACGTTGATGGACACAGGGGGCATGAAAGGGAGGGGCGTTGAGCCCATTCGAGAAGAAGTCCAGGCGAGGATCCGAGGGGTGTTGCCTGAATTGGCCCTGTCCTCCGAGTACGGCATGACGGAAATGCTGTCCCAGGGATACGCGTTGGATGGCGTGCATCACACGTTTCCCAAATGGGCCATGCCGTTGGTGCGAGAATCGAGGGACCCTCGCTCGGAACGGTTGAGAGACAAAGTGGGAAGGTTGGACATGGTGGATCTTGCCAATGTGCAGAGCTGTGCATTTCTGGCCACAAAAGACGCCGCGAAAGAGACGGACAAAGGCCTGGTCCTGTTGGGCCGACAGGACGATGCAGAGGTGCGAGGGTGCAGCTTGCTAGCGGCCCCGTGAATTATCACGTGAAAGGGTTGCTCAACTGATTTTCTGAAGGCATCTTGCGGCCGCAAACACCTGCTCGTGGAATCGGTCTTCGCCCTGCTCGGATTTTCGCTCGCTGCCTACTCGGTGGTGGGCAACGACAGCATCCAAACATTGGGCACGTTTCTCGTGTCCAACGAGCGCCGAAAGTGGTGGGAGCTCTGGTTGTTCGCGGGGTCCATCATGGCGATCGTCGTGACATTGGGGTACCTCGGCTACGGAGAATATCTCGGGGGCAAAGGCGACGACCTGACGTTTGGCAAGTTCGACGGCATTTTCAAAGGCGACACGGTGTTTCCCACCATCAGTGCCTGGTACGTGCTTCCACCGTTGGCCCTGTTGTTCATCACGCGCTTGGGCATCCCGGTCAGCACCACCTTCCTGGTTTTGACCTTCTTCGCGCCCAAGGCCTTGCCTCAAATGTTGGTCAAAAGTCTCGGTGGATATGGGGTCGCGTTCACCTTCGCGATTTTGGCCTTTTTGGTTCTGAGCCGGGTCACTGAACGCCTTTTCATGCGGCACCCACTCGACGGAGAGGACCACGGATTGTGGACCAACCGAAAGTTATGGACGGCGCTTCAGTGGGGGTCAACGGGGTTCCTGTGGAGTCAGTGGTTGACCCAAGACCTCGTGAACATCATGGTGTACTTGGGCGATCCCAGAGACGTGGGAGCTGGAACATTTGCCTTTGCGTTGGCGGTGTTGTTGGCCATGCTCGGCTACATTTTTTACCGCCGAGGCGGGAAAATCCAAGAGATCGTCAGGGTCAAAACCAACACCCAGGACATTCGTTCGGCCACCTTCATTGATCTCTTTTACGGCCTGGTGTTGCTCCTTTTCAAGTTCGACATGCTGGGCATCGGAGCGAAGATTCCCATGAGCACCACGTGGGTGTTCTTGGGCATGTTGGCGGGACGCGAAGTCGCCCTTCGCATGCGCTTGGACGAAGCCAAGGGCGATGGACGCAAGGTGTGGGGAATGGTGTTTTCAGACCTCGGCAAAGCCACCATTGGATTGGTGGTGTCGGTGTTGCTCGTGGTGTTCCTCTACCTCGTGGAGGGCCGGGAATTGGCCTTGCTCTTTGGCTGATGCCTCAGATGGCGGTCAGGACACCTTGACCAAGAAGTAATTTTTCTTTCCGCGTTGCAGCAGAACAAGACCTGAGCCAATCACGTCCTCGCTGCCCACGACTTTGCCGTCGTTGACTTTGGACTTGTTGACGCTCACGCTGCCTTCCTTCAGGGCGCGTCGAGCTTCTCCGTTGCTGGCAAGGAAAGGGGTCTCGCCACCTGCGAGCAAATCGATGATGCCGATGCCTGCTTCGATGTCGGCGCGTGAGACGGTGCGCTGGGGCACCCCTTCGAACACGCTGAGCAATTCGGCCTCGGGGAGGGCACGCAGGTCGTCTTCGGAGCTCTTTCCAAACAACAACGAACTCGCTGCGATGGCCGTGTCCAGGTCAGCTTGTCCGTGGATGCGACGGGTGACGTCTTCGGCAAGGGCCTTTTGCATGGCCCGGGCCCCTGGGTTTTCTGCGTGCGCGGCTTCAATGGCTTCGATGTCCTCTCGGCTCAACAGCGTGAAGATGCGCAGGTATCGAGACGCATCGGCATCGGCGGCATTGATCCAGTACTGGTAAAACTTGTAGGCCGAGGTGCGGTTCTTGTCGAGCCACACGTTGCCGCCTTCGCTTTTTCCAAACTTGGATCCGTCCGCTTTGGTGATGAGTGGGGCGGTCACGGCAAAGGCTTGACCAGCACCCTTGCGTCGGATGAGCTCGGTGCCGGTGACAATGTTCCCCCATTGGTCGCTTCCGCCCATTTGGACCTTGACGCCGTGCTCTTTCCACAGGTGGTAAAAGTCGTAGCCTTGCACGAGTTGGTAGGTGAACTCGGTGAAGCTCATGCCGCCTTCGAGGCGGTTCTTCACGCTGTCCTTGGACATCATGTAGTTCACGGTGATGTGCTTGCCCACCTCCCGAATGAAGTCCAGGAACGTGAAGTCTTTGAACCAGTCGTAGTTGTTGACCACCGACGCGGCATTGTCGCCTTCAAAGTCCAAGAACTTTTCAAGTTGGGCTTTCTGGCAGGCCAAGTTGTGTTCGAGCACGTCGATGTCCAAGAATTGTCGCTCTGCCGTTTTGCCGCTGGGATCGCCCACCATGCCTGTAGCTCCACCCACCAAAGCCACTGGGGTGTGGCCTGCGCGTTGCCAGTGCACCAGCAACATGATGGGCACGAGGTTTCCGATGTGAAGGCTGTCTGCGGTCGGGTCGAAGCCCACGTAGGCCTTGACGCGTTCTTGTTGCATCAGCTCCTCGGTCCCGGGCATGATGTCATGCAGCAGCCCGCGCCATTTCAATTCTTCGATCAACGACATGGCCGCAAAGATAACCCTGCTTAGAGGTACGGAAGGAGCCTTTCGAGGCCGGCGCTTCGGCTTCCCTTGACGAGGATTTGTCGTCCTGAAGGGGAGACCTCCTTCAAGGTGGTCACAAGCGCGTCGTGGACGTCGAAATGGCGCCAAGAAGGACGGTTGTCCTTGGCCTTCGCTCGGCCAAACCAAGTGCCCACCGTCCACAACTCCAACCCTGCATCGAGCGCGAGGTGTGCGAGGCGTTCGTGCGCCTCGGCGCTGGCGTCTCCCAATTCCGCCATGTCGCCCAAGATGGCCCAAGGAGAGGCGTGCTTCCGTGCCGCGAAATCGTTCACGGCAAACGTCATGCTGCTCGGATTGGCATTGTAGGCATCGAGGAGCACCCAGTTGTTCCCGGTATCCACAGCTTGAGATCGGTGGTTGGAGGGGACGTAAGCGGAAAGGGCATGCTGGGCACGGTTCCACGGCACCCCAAAGTGGTCACCAATGACGACAGCGGCCACGACGTTGGGGAGGTTGTAGCTCCCTTCCAAATGCATGGAAAAGGTCTGACCGTCGGGGTGTTGGATGTGTGCCTGGTGTTCCGTTCCTGCCTCGGCATGCCATCGCCACCCCGACGTCTGAACGTCGACGCGCTCCTGGACGTCGGCACTCGCCCGAACCACCTTTTCATCCGATCGTTGAACAAACGCGGTGCCGCCATGGGTGGCGAGGTGGTCGAACAGTTCTTTTTTGCCACGGTAGACGCCTTCCTCTCCTCCAAACCCCTCCAAGTGGGCAAGGCCAATGTTGGTGATGTAGCCGTGGGTAGGTTCTGCAATGTCGGCCAGCAGGGCGATTTCTTTTTGGTGATTGGCGCCCATTTCCACCACCACAAACCCTGGAGCTTTCGGAGCGTTCAGCAGCGTCAAAGGCACGCCTATGTGGTTGTTGAAGTTGCCCGCCGTGGCGTGAACGTCCCATTGGGTCGCAAGGACATCCCGAATCAACTCCTTGGTGGTGGTTTTGCCGTTGCTGCCTGTGAGGCCAAGCACTGGACAGGTCCAACGCCGGCGGTAGGCACGTGCCAGTTGTTGAAGAGCGCCCAGTTCTTCCGGCACCACCGTCACTGATGGATGATCTTGCCATTGGACGTCCGTGGTCACGGCGTGTGTGGCGCCTGAATCCAAGGCGTGCTGGACAAACGCATTGCCGTCAAAGTTGTCCCCCTTCAGGGCAAAGAACATCTTCCCCGCCAAATCCGCGCGCGTGTCTGTCGACACGCCGGCACTGGCGTCGCGTGCCGTCAAAAGCCGGTGTTCCAGGTCAGGGGACAAATCCATCATGGGCGTGGGTTTGTCACAAAGAAAAACCCCACGGTGGGACCATGGGGTTTTGACGTTTCAAGTTGTTGACGTCGTTTTGGGGACGTCAAGAATCATTGGCCGCTGAATGGCACAGGGGTGCCAACGCGGTCCATGGCGCAACGGAATCCGATGGACGCCGAGGATTGACGCTCGTCGAGGTAACGGCGCGTGCCAGGAATGAGGTAGTACGC
>WTJL01000139.1 GCA_011524845.1 Flavobacteriales bacterium
CCAACATGGGTGTTGCCTTCCCTGTTTTCCGGCGCCATGGGGGTCGCCGTCCTCAACCTCAACAACTTGCGCGACCACGAATCCGATGCCCTGGCGGGCAAGCACACCATGGTCGTTCGCCTCGGATTTCATGGCGGCAAAGTCTACCACCTCGCCATGCTTGGATTGGGCTGGCTTTCCCTTCTTCTCTTCTTCCAAGGCCCATGGGAGGTTGGGGAGTGGAGAGGCACGATGTGGTACGCCCTCCTCGCCTTGCTCCACGCTAGGCACGCCGTGGACGTTTGGCGTTGTGAAGACCCCGCCTCGCTCGATCCGGAATTGAAGCGCATCGCGCTGAGCACATTCCTTGTCGCGTTGTTCATGTTCATGGACCAAACCTTGAGCCCATGAAGTCTTCTACCCCCCAGTCCCCCCGAGAGATTTGGCCACCGGCCCCTGTCCTTCGTGGATTGCGCATGGCAGTGGTTGAACATCCATTGATGTTTCGCACCCCCGCCATGACCTCGCGGGACACGTTGACGGAAAAGCCCACGTGGTACCTGGTGGCGGAAGACGCAGACGGTCGCATCGGTGTGGGAGAATGCAGTTTGATCTTGGGCTTGTCGCCTGAGACGGCCGACATGGCCACGGCCGCCCTTCAAGGCGTCGCCGCCAGCGGTTGCCTCGACGCCATGGCCGTTCCCGCGTCGTGTCCGGCCGTGAGGTTCGCGGTGGAAACCGCCGCCTGGGATTTGCACAACGGCGGACGTGGCGTCGTGGCTGAATCGGCGTTCTCGCAAGGAGAACGGGACATTGACATCAACGGTTTGGTCTGGATGGGAGCTAAAGACAACATGCTCCGTCAATTCGAATCGCTGGTGGAACGAGGCTTCACCACCCTGAAATGCAAGGTGGGCGCGTTGGATTGGGAGGCGGAATGGAGCATGCTCCAACACGTCAGGTCGGTGTGTCCTTCCCATGCTTTCACGTTGCGGGTGGACGCCAACGGGGCGTTCAGTTCGTTGGGCATGGAAGGGGCCAAACAACGGCTCGAGGCCCTCGCGTCGCTCGACATTCACAGCATCGAGCAGCCGCTCATCCCTGAAGACAGAGATGGGTTGGCCGAACTGTGCGAAGCCAACATTCTGCCCATTGCATTGGACGAGAGCTTGATTGGGGTGCACGCCTTGACCGACCGCATGCGCCTTCTCGACCACATTCGCCCCCAGCATTTGGTGCTCAAACCTTCCCTCGTGGGTGGGTTGGACAGCGCCACGGTGTGGTCTCGGTTGGCCGAACAGCGCGGCATCGGCTGGTGGGTCACCTCCGCCCTCGAATCCAACGTTGGATTGAACGCCATCGCCCAATGGGTGGCGGTGCAGCCGGCGCTCGACCCTTCGTCTTCGCCTTTGCCCCAAGGACTGGGCACCGGTGGACTCTTCACCAACAACATCCCAGGCTCCTTGGCCGTCCAAGGCGGCACGTTGCGCACCGTGTCCCAAGCACCCCGAGACGAAGCGCGTTGGCGCGACGCCCTGAAAGGCGCGGTGCGCCATGAACCCGGCTGCGGATGTGGCGTCAACCACGACGCATCGTGAAGGACAACCGACCGCCCCGAGGCACGGTTCGACTGGGCACCCAGGTGTGGCCCGCCACGGCCATTGGTGCGTCCGAATTCCGACGAACCCAAGCCAAGCGGGAGGCCTGGCTCGCCGAGGTCGCAGGGGTTTGGCTTCGGTGGTGCAAGCGAGAAGAGCCCGGCATGGTGGTCCAAACCTCCGGCACCACCGGCGCCCCCAAAACCGTGGAACATCGCCGGGACGCCGTTCTGGCAAGTGTGCACGACACCGTGCAACACTGGGACTTGAAACCTGGCACCCGTGCCCTCCTCGCCTTGCCGACCTCCTTTGTTGCAGGACAGGCCATGGTGGTTCGAGCCATCGAGGGTGCATGGGACCTCGAGTTGATTCCCCCCTCCTCCTCCCCGTCCTGGACTCAACCTCAAGATTTCGTCGCCCTCACGCCCCACCAGGCCCAAGGGTGGATCGACAAAGGACAAGGCCAAACACGCCTTCTCCTCCTCGGAGGCGGACCTGTGTCTACATCACTGTTGACCAAATTGCTGCGCTCTGGACGCGTCGACGAGGTCTGGGAGAGCTACGGCTTGAGCGAAGCGCTGACCCATGTGGCCACCCGCCAACTGTCTCAACTGAGCGACCTGCATGCCCCGTTTCATCCTCTTCCGAGTGTGACCGTCGGCGTGAACGAACATGGCTGTGCCGTCCTCGACGCACCATCCCGAGGGGTGAGCCAGCTCACCACAAGCGACTGCATCGAAGAACTTCCTGAAGGTGGATTCGTGTGGTTGGGGCGGGCCGACGAGGTGGTGAACACAGGCGGCATCCTCGTGCACCCGAGCGAGGTCGAGCGCGCGTTTGAGTCGTTCATGCCTTCTTGGGTGTCCGACTGGGCGGCCTTTGGACGGAAGGACGAGACCTTGGGCTCCGCACTCGTCTTGCGTTTGTCTGGAACACCTCCAGAGGGCGAAGACAGCGACGCCTTGCTCCACACGTGGCGCGAACGTCTGAAAGACCTTCTCGGCCCTGCCAAAACGCCCCGCATCTTGGAATGGGGGGACCTCCCGCGCACCGAGCGAGGCAAACTTCACCGACGGTTGCTGGACTGAGGTTTGGACTTCCCCTTCCAGCCTGCGCACCTTTGCACCATGCACGTCGACTCCTCCGCTTCCAACTCTTCCAAGCCTGTTCTTGTCTTTGCCACCCACAACGCCAACAAGGTGCGTGAGTTGCAAGAAATGCTCGGAGACACTTACGAGATTCGAAGCCTGACGGACATCGGGTGTCACGAAGAGATCGTGGAGGATGCCCCCACCCTGGAGGGCAACGCCCAAATCAAGGCACGCCATGTGGTCGAACACTACGGCCTGGATTGTTTCGCCGACGACACCGGCCTCGAAGTGGACGCACTCGACGGCGCGCCCGGCGTCTTCAGTGCGCGGTACGCCGGCACCCACGGAGACGCGGAGGGCAACATGGCCAAGCTGTTGGCCGAGCTCGAGCGTGTGGGCGCGTCAAGCCAGGAGGCCCGGGCTGCGCAATTCCGCACGGTCATCTGCCTGATTCGCAACGGACAAGAACACCTCATTTCAGGGGTGTGCAAAGGCGCCATCGCCACGGAACGCTCGGGCGCCAAAGGCTTTGGCTACGACCCCATTTTCACCCCGGAAGGCCACGCATGCTCGTTTGCAGACATGGCACCCGAGGACAAAAATGCGATCAGCCACCGGGGACGCGCCGTGCGAAGCATGGTGAACATGCTGACTTGATTGTGGAAAAGCCCTTTGATTTCTTCCTTTTTTTTGGGTTAATCGAAGGGAATCCTCATTGAGGGAGGCCGCATCTTTGAAGCGATGAATTACCTCGACTTTGAAGAGCCGATCCAAACCCTGCGCGAGCAACTCGAGCAGGCCAAGGAGATTCAGGACAAGAACGACCTGGACATGACGACCACCGTGGAAGAACTGGAGGTCAAGATTCAGGAAGTCACCAAGGAACTCTACAGCAAGCTGACCCCATGGCAACGGGTTCAGGTGAGCCGCCACCCCGACCGCCCCTACACCCTCGACTACATCGAGGCATTGACCGAAGGCAACTTTCTCGAGTTGCACGGCGACCGCACCGTCAAGGACGACAAGGCGATGGTCGGTGGATTGGGGGAATTGGATGGCCGCCCCGTCATGTTCATTGGACAGCAAAAAGGCGTCAACACCAAGATGCGTCAGTACCGCAACTTTGGCATGGCCAACCCAGAGGGTTACCGCAAGGCGCTTCGCTTGATGCGCCTCGCGGAGAAATTCAACCGCCCCGTCGTGACGCTCATCGACACCCCAGGCGCCTACCCCGGTTTGGAAGCAGAGGAGCGCGGACAAGGCGAGGCGATTGCCCGCAACCTGCTTGAGATGTGTCAGCTTCGCGTCCCCATCATCTGCATCGTCATTGGTGAAGGTGCGTCAGGTGGTGCACTTGGCATTGGCATTGGCGACAAGGTCTTCATGATGGAGAACACGTGGTACAGCGTGATCAGCCCGGAATCTTGCTCGAGCATTTTGTGGCGCTCTTGGGACTACAAAATGCAGGCCGCGGAAGCCCTCAAGCTGACCGGCGACGACATGAAGGGATTGGGGCTTGTGGACGACATCGTGCCGGAACCTCTCGGAGGCGCCCACGCCAACCGTGAAGAGACCTTCGCCACGGTCAAATCCCTCCTCATCAAAGAACTCGACAAACTTCAAAAACAAGACGCCGACAAGCGGATCAACACCCGCCTTCGCAAGTTCTCCAACATGGGGGTCGTTGCAGGCTAACATCTGTCCTTGAGTTGGTTACTTTTGCCCCTGAATTCACAACACACATGCGCATATTTTCTACCATGCT
>WTJL01000158.1 GCA_011524845.1 Flavobacteriales bacterium
ATTACCTTCGGGGCATGAACGAAACTTCGGAGGAGTTGATGGGGCCCGAACGCGTGGGAGCCCTGCCTCGGTTGGCGGCGGCCATTCTCGATTACGTGTTGTCCACGCTCTTGACCATGGTGGTGGCCTGGAAGGGCTGGGGCTGGCAGGCGTTGGTGAAGAATGTGCAGGGTCTCGAAGAGTTGATGAGCTTGTACGAGCCGGTCGAGGAGGCCTTGGTGGAAGCGGGTTTGTCGGGCGGAGTGATGGGGGTGCTTGGAGCAACGGCGCTCATGTCCGTGGTGTACCCGTTGGTCGAGGGGCTGACCGGGGCCAGTCCAGGCAAGTGGATCCTTGGGTTGCGCGTTGGGCGTCAAGACGGTGCGTCTGGTGACGTCGCGCTCTACCTGAAGCGCTTTGCCGTTAAGTTCATTCGTCCGGTCATGATGGCTTTGTCGGCTGTGACGGGAATGGGGATGCTGGCTTGGCTGTCAGGCCCTGCAGGTACCGTTATGGCGGCAGGAACCTTGCTGCTTTTGGCTTCGCACAAACAGGCGCTTCACGACAAACTGGCCGGCACTGCGGTGTACCGACGGATGGAGTTGGAGGGACTTTGAGGGCATGTTCTTGGCCACCACCACGGTATCTTTGCGGCAACCTGTGAGAATGAAACGCCTTCTCTTTTTGTCTTTGACCTTGGGTGCCCTTGGTCTTCACTCGAGTTTTGTGCGCGCCCAGCGCACGTGTGGTATGGACTCTGTCCGAGCCCACATGATGGGCATTCCTCATGCTTGGGAGTCCCATCAGTTGCGCATGAATGCCATGCGCGATGTGCTCCAGGAACAAGGGGACCGCTCGGATTGCGACAACGTGTTGCTCATCCCTGTGGCGGCCCACTTCCAAAACACCGGCATCCCTCTTGACTGCGCCATCGACATGGCCCTTTCTCAGGTGGATGCCATGAACGCAGACTTCGCTGCAACCAATGCAGACATTTCGGAGTGGGTCGACCAGCAGCCAGGATTGTGGCCCTCCATCAGCAACGGAGAGTCGTGCATCCAGTTTTGCTTGGCCACATTGAATCACCCGGCGGGGTTCGGTTTGGCGGAAGGCGATTACGCCGTGACTCTCGACCAAACCACGGGCGACTTTGACGGGGCATGGTCGGGTTACCTGAACTTCTTCGTGCGCACCATTGGAGGGGGCACTTTGGGTTATTCCCCACTTGGGGGGCAGGGAAACGGGGACGGCGTGACGGTCGACCCGGCGTATTTCGGGACGGTGTCGTGCGGTGGCAACACGGTCAGTGCGCCCTACCACCTCGGCCGGACCATGACCCACGAAGTCGGTCACTACATGTCGCTGGACCACCCTTGGGGAGGTGGAGGGTGCACAAGCACCGACGGAATTGCGGATACGCCCGTAACCGACAATCCTCAGTTCGGATGTCCCAGTGGACAGAGCATCGTCAATTGCACCGAGCCCATTTTGTGGCCGACGTACATGGAGTACTGCGACGATGCGTGTCTCTTCATGTTTTCTGCCGGACAAGTGGCTCAAATGGATGCCTACGCCATGGCCAACCTGCAGGGCATGTTGACCAACTCCGCGACGGCGTGCCAGGAGGCGGTGTGCCTCGGGTTTGATGTCAATGTGGCCGTGAGCCACGAGACGTGCACCGGCGACAACGGCTCCGTGGTCGCGACGCCATTAGGTGGCACCGGTCCTTATGCGTTCTCGTTGCAAGGAGGGGGAGGAGCGGGGAATGGATCGTGGACAGGGCTCGATGCTGGAGACTACACCGTCACGGTGGAGGATGCCAACGAATGTCCGTTCCTCATGGACGTCACGCTGGTTCGGGAGGACGCCAACCTGGAATTGGTCGGAGTCGCGGATGAATATTGTTCGGATGCCTCAGGCCGAATCGAGGTGGTGGACGACGAACCTTCCGTTCTGGAGTACAGTTTGGATGGCATCACGTGGCAACCGACAGGCATTTTCGAGGGGTTGTCCGGCGGCGATTACGTCGTGGAGGTTCGCAACGACAACGGGTGCACCGGGTCGGTAACCGTGGCGTTGGAGAACGTCAGCGACCTCGTTGTTCAGGTGTCGTCGGTCGGCGTGTCGTGCGACTGGGTGGACAACGGCCAAATCGTGGTCAAGGCCTACAGCGCGGCACCCCCCGTGACCTACCTGTTGAACGACGGGCAGGATTTCGCGGTGAGCGAATCGTCCACGCAGACCTTCACCATGCTTCCCACAGGCACCTACGACGTCCAAGTTCTTGACGCGGAAGGCTGTGCTTCGGACCGCGAAGTGGAAGTGGGGCTGGACTATTCCCTTGCCGCGGACAACTGCCCCTGCATGGTTTACTTTCCGAACGCGTTCACGCCGGACCGGGATGGCCGAAACGAAGCCTTCGGGTTTGAGGCGAACTGCCCACTGACGGCGGTTCATCTGGAGGTGTTCGACCGGTGGGGGCGTTTGGTGTTTGAAACGCGGGACGCCGACAAAAAGTGGAACGGCACGGGCATGGGTCAGGTCGGAGAGGGGGAATACTACGTGCCGACAGACGTGTACATGTACCGACTCGCGTACCGTTGGGGTGTGGACGGCAACCAAGGCATCGAGCCGCTTCTTGAGACCGGTACGGTCACCGTCATTCGCTGATTGTCCGAACCCTTCGTCCCCCTCGGGACAGGCATCCATTGAAGTCCTTTTTCTGTTCAGGAGACGAATCGTCCGTCCGCCATTCGGAGGGTGCGGTCCGCGCGCGCGGCGAGCTCTTCGTTGTGGGTTACGAGAACGACAGTTTGACCGTGGCGTTCACGCAATTCGAAGAACAGGTCGTGCAGGAGGGCGGCGTTTTCGGAATCCAGGTTTCCGGACGGCTCGTCGGCCAGCAACACCTTGGGACGGTTCATGAGCGCGCGCGCCACCGCCACGCGCTGCTGTTCGCCGCCGGACAATTCAGCCGGGTTGTGCTCCATGCGGTGCCCCAGTCCCAACTCGCGCAAGAGCGCCTCGGCGCGTGGCGTGGCCTCGGCGGCCGACGTCCCGGCAATCCATGCCGGCATCAGCACGTTTTCCAGCGCGCTGAACTCAGGCAGAAGCCGATGAAACTGAAACACGAACCCCAAATTGGCGTTCCGAAACGCACTCAATTCGCGCCGCGACATCCCGGCCGTGGATTGGCCGCCGATCCGGACCTCACCCTCGTCCGGGAGGTCCAGGGTTCCCAGAATCTGCAACAGGGTGGTTTTTCCCGCTCCGGAAGCCCCGACAATGGAAATAACTTCTCCCGCTGTCACGGAAAGGTCCACGCCTCGGAGGACCTCCAAGTCGCCAAACCGTTTGACGATGTTCGTGGCTTGAATCACGCCTGAAAGCTACTACCTTTGCGGCCGATTCACACAACCCATTTGGCATGAACATCCACGAATACCAAGGCAAAAGCATCCTCCAATCGTTTGGCGTTGCCATCCAGCGAGGCAAAGTTGCGGACACCCCTGAAGCGGCCCATGAGGCGGCTGTGGCGTTGGCAGAAGAAACAGGCACGGAGTGGTTCGTGGTGAAAGCCCAAATCCACGCCGGCGGACGCGGCAAGGGCGTGGTGACTGAAACGGGTTCCCACGGGGTGGTGTTGGCCAAGGGCTTGGACCATGTGAAAGAGAAGGCTGCAGGCATTTTGGGCGGTCACCTCGTCACGGCCCAAACGTCCAAGGACGGCAAGCAGGTCAACAAGATCCTCATCGCAGAAGATGTGTACTACCCCGGGGAAAGTGAGCCGTCGGAGTACTACATGAGCGTGCTGCTCGACCGTGCGACCGGCAAAAACATCATCATGTACTCTCCGGAGGGAGGCATGGACATTGAAGCGGTGGCCGAGGCCACGCCTCACTTGATTTTCAAGGAGGAGGTTGACCCTGCTGTGGGCCTTCAAGGTTTCCAGTCCCGTCGCATTGCGTTCAACCTCGGGTTGTCGGGTCAAGCATTCAAGCAAATGGTGAAATTCACCCAGGCCTTGTACGCGGCTTACGTCGGATGCGACGCCTCGATGTTTGAGATCAACCCCGTGTTGAAGACCAGCGACGACAAGATCATCGCCGTGGACTCCAAGGTGAGCCTCGACGGCAACGCCTTGTACCGTCACCCCGACTACGCCGCCATGCGCGACAAGACGGAGGAAGACGCGACTGAGGTGGAGGCCGATGAAGCGGGGTTGAACTACGTGAAGCTCGACGGCAACGTGGGCTGCATGGTGAACGGTGCCGGATTGGCCATGGCCACGATGGACATCATCAAGCTCAGCGGCGGCGAGCCTGCCAACTTCTTGGACGTGGGTGGAACCGCCGACGCGGCCCGAGTAGAGAAGGCCTTCCGCATCATCTTGAAGGACCCTGCGGTGAAGGCCATCTTGGTCAACATCTTTGGTGGCATCGTGCGCTGCGACC
>WTJL01000006.1:0-4171 GCA_011524845.1 Flavobacteriales bacterium
TCAATGATGAATTTTTGGCGGTTGGGCGTGTTCTTGCCCATGAAGAAGCCCAGCATTTCCTGCAGGCTTTGCTCCTTTCCGATGACCACCGGATCGAGGCGGATGTCCTCTCCGATGAAGTGGCTGAATTCGTCCGGGCTGATTTCGCCGAGTCCCTTGAATCGTGTGATTTCGGCGCGGGCCCCCAACTCGTTCAAGGCCGCCTGCTTCTCCATCTCGTCGTAGCAGTAGAACGTCTTCTTCTTGTTTCGGACGCGGAAAAGCGGCGTTTGGAGCACGTAAAGGTGCCCCCGCTTCACGAGGTCCGGGAAGAACTGCAAGAAGAACGTGATGAGCAGCAACCGAATGTGCATGCCGTCCACGTCCGCATCGGTGGCGATCACCACCTTGTTGTAGCGCAACGTGTCGAGGCCGTCTTCGATGTTGAGGGCCGCTTGAAGCAGGTTGAATTCCTCGTTCTCGTACACCACCTTTTTCGTGAGCCCAAAACTGTTCAGAGGCTTCCCCTTCAAGCTGAACACCGCCTGGGTCGCGACGTCGCGCGCCTTGGTGATGGAGCCAGAAGCCGAATCGCCCTCCGTGATGAACAGCGTGGTTTCCTCGTTCCTGTCCTTCTTGACGTCCGTCAAGTGCAGGCGACAATCGCGCAGCTTTCGGTTGTGGAGCGAGGCTTTCTTCGCACGTTCACGGGCCAATTTCTTGATGCCCGCCAAGTCCTTGCGCTCCTTTTCGCTTTGGATGATGCGCGCCTGGAGGGCCTGGGCTGTCTCCGGATTGCGGTGCAAGAAGTTGTCGAGCTCCCGCTTGAGGAACTCAAACACAAAGCTCTTCAGAGACGGGCGCCCGGGTCCAACGTCCTGGGAGCCAAGTTTGGTCTTGGTTTGGGATTCGAAGACAGGCTCTTCCACCTTCACGGCCACGGCCGCGGAGATGCCGCCGCGAATGTCCTGGGCGTCGTAGTCCTTGCCAAAGAAATCCCGCACCACCTTGATGTACGCCTCGCGGAACGCCGCTTGGTGCGTTCCACCTTGGGGCGTGAATTGACCGTTGACGAAGCTTTGGTAGTCTTCGCCGTAGGCGTCGGTGTGCGTGATGGCCACCTCGATGTCTTCTCCCGAGAGGTGAACAATGGGGTAGCGCAATTTGCTGTCGAGGCGATCTTCGAGAAGGTCCTTCAGGCCGTTCTCACTCCGAAACTTCTCCCCGTTCAAGTACAGGGTGAGGCCCGTGTTGAGGTAGGCGTAATTCCAAAGGAGCTTCTCGACGTGTTCCATGCGGAACCGGTACGCCTTGAAGATTTCAGGATCTGGCTTGAAGCGGATGCGCGTTCCGTTGCGCTTGGTCGTGGACTCCACCTTGGCGTCGTCGATCAATTCGCCGAGCTCGAACCCGGCGCGCTTGATTTGGCCTTCGCGCACACTCTCCACAATGAATTCAGTGCTCAAGGCATTCACCGCCTTGGTGCCGACCCCATTGAGTCCCACCGACTTCTTGAAGGCACGGCTGTCGTACTTGCCGCCCGTGTTGATCTTTGACACGCAGTCGACCACCTTTCCCAGCGGAATGCCGCGGCCGTAGTCCCGAACGCGCACTTCGTCGTCCTTGATCACCACCTCCACCGTGCGGCCATGGCCCATGGTGTACTCGTCGATGCTGTTGTCGATGACTTCCTTCAACAGGACGTAGATGCCGTCGTCGGCATCCTTGCCATCGCCCAACTTGCCGATGTACATCCCCGGGCGCATTCGGATGTGCTCCTTCCAATCGAGGCTCCGAATGTTGTCTTCCGTGTACGTGACTTGCTCTGCCATATGAACCTCGAAATTAGAGAGGTGGCGCGGGTTTGGGCCCAAATCCAAACTCAACTTTTCCACACTTTCAGGGCCATTCACACACGAAAGCCGCCCTACCTTCGGGGCATGAAGGATCACGCCGAACACCCCGTCCGCCAGCTTGAACCGCGGAACCTGTGGAACCGATTTGCCGATTTGAACGCCATTCCCCGTCCTTCCAAGCACGAGGAACGCGTGGTGAAATGGCTCCATGATTGGGCGGCATCTCACAATCTACAATCACTTCAAGACGAAGTTGGTAACGTATTGATTAAAAAGGATGCAACTCCAGGAATGGAGAATCGAAAGACCGTGGTTCTTCAAAGCCATGTGGACATGGTTTGCCAAAAAAACGAGGCCACTGAATTCGACTTCATGACGGAGGGCATTCGCATGGTGGTCGACGGCGATTGGGTTCGAGCAGACGGCACCACTCTTGGCGCAGACAACGGCATCGGTGTGGCGAGCATTTTGGCAGTGTTGGAAAGTTCAGACGTCCCCCACCCTGCGTTGGAAGCCCTCTTCACCATTGACGAAGAAACGGGCATGACGGGGGCGCTTGGATTGAAGGGCGGCTTCTTGACCGGCGACATCCTCCTCAACCTCGACACGGAAGACGACGACGAAATCAGCATTGGCTGCGCAGGTGGGGTCGACCTCACCTCCAAAGGCACGTACACCCCTGAAGAGGCGGTGAAGGACGGCAACGCTGCCCTGACGGTGGTCTTGCGCGGCGCCTCCGGCGGCCACAGCGGCATGGACATCCACAAAGGACTGGCCAACGCCAACAAACTCATGAACCGCGTGGTGCTCGAAGCCTTGGATCACGTGGATTTGCGTGTGTCCGACATTCAAGGCGGCGGCCTTCGCAACGCCATCCCGCGGGAGTCCCGGACGACCCTTGTCTTCGCAGAGTCGGACCGCGACGCACTGACGGCCGCACTGGCCGCCTCTGGAGAGGTGTTGAACGCTGAATACGCGACCACCGACCCCGACCTCGTGTTGGAATGGAGCGACGTGGCGGTCCCCGACCATGTCATGGGAGAAGACGACCAGTACGCCTTGCTCCTGGCCATCCAGACCTGCCCCGTGGGCATCCACCGCATGAGCCCAGACATCCCCGGTTTGGTCCAAACCTCCAACAACCTCGCCCGCGTCTCAGTCGCCAACGGCCAAGTCGACATTCAGTGCCTCAACCGAAGCAGCGTGGATTCCGAAAAGGACGACCATGCGCGCAGCATCGAAGCGGCCTTTGCCCTCGCGGGATTGAACACCGAACGCAGCGGGGCCTACCCTGGGTGGACCCCCAACCCCTCGAGCGAGGCCGTGGCCATGTGCAAAAGCCTGTACGAGGAGCGTTACGACGAAAGCCCGCGCGTGCTGGCGTGTCACGCCGGTTTGGAGTGCGGCATCCTTGGAACCAACTACCCCGAGATGGACATGGTGTCGTTTGGTCCCAACATCCGCGGGGCGCACAGCCCAGACGAATGTGTTCAGGTCAGCTCCGTGCAGAAGTTTTGGGGGTATTTCCTCGAAGTGTTGAACCGAACCCCAGCTACCTGACCCATGGCTGATGGATCCTCACGCCCTCTGATCCTCGTCACCAACGACGACGGCATCACCGCACCTGGCATCCGCAACTTGGTGGAAAGCATCGCGGACCTGGGAGACCTTGTGGTTGTCGCCCCAGACTCCCACCAAAGCGGCATGGGCCATGCCATCACGCTCAGCAACATTTTGCGCATGACGCCCTACGACTACGGAGTGGCAGGCGTAAAGGCGTACAAGGTGAGCGGTACCCCTGTCGACTGTGTGAAACTGGCGATCTACAAGATTCTCAAGCGGAAGCCCGACGTGTTGGTCAGCGGCATCAACCATGGGTCCAACGCCTCCATCAACGTCATTTATTCGGGCACCATGTCGGCGGCGGTCGAAGGGGCGCTTGAAGGCATCCCTTCCGTGGGATTCTCGTTGTGCGACTTTGCGGAGGATGCCGATTTCAGAGCATCTCGTCACGTGGCGCGCACCGTCACTCAGCAGGTGATCCAGCGCGGAACCCCTCGAGGAACCTGCCTCAATGTGAACATTCCCAAAGTGGCGCCCGAGGATCTGAAAGGCATGCGCGTGTGCAGACAAGCCGAAGGACACTGGGCCGATGCGTTTGAAGAACGTCAATCCCCCGGGGGGCGCACCTACTACTGGATGACGGGCAACTTCACCGACATCGACAAAGGGGAAGACACCGACGAGTGGGCGTTGAAGCACGGCTACGCGAGCGTCGTCCCCGTCCAATACGACCTGACGGCGCACCACGCCATGGCCGAGTTGAACCAATGGGA
>WTJL01000006.1:4271-17282 GCA_011524845.1 Flavobacteriales bacterium
CCGTCCAATACGACCTGACGGCGCACCACGCCATGGCCGAGTTGAACCAATGGGATTACCGTCTTGAACACTGAGCGCCACATGGCCGACCGATTTTGGGTGGGCCTCCTCGCAGGACTGGCAGGCACCGCCATGGGGGGCGTTCTGCTCGGGTTTTGGTGGGGCTGGGCCAACGGGTCGTCCTTCGACTATTTCTATGAGGAAGTTGTGTTGGGCAGCTTGCTGTACCGCGACAGCATTCTGACCGCAAGCACCCTGTTCAACGTGGTGCTCTTTTGGTTGGCCAACCGCTTGGAATGGGAACGCGTGGCGCAAGGCCTGTTGGCCGTCATCCTGTTGACGGTGCCACTCATTGTGTACTTCCAAGCTTCTGCAGGCACGTCATGGTGACCCCCCGCCCCTTGGCGCAGCCCCGTCGATTGAAGGTGTTTCTTGTGGCGGGAGAAGCTTCAGGCGACGCGTACGGCGCGTTGCTGCTCAAAGAACTTCAGCGCACATGCCAGGATCGAGGCTGGGCCTTGGAGGCCGTCGGCTGGGGCGGCGACGCCATGCAATCCGCTGGCATGCGCTTGTTGACACACTGCAACACCATCAATTTCATGGGGTTTTGGGAGGTGGCCCAACACCTGCCCACCATCCTCCGCAACTTGAAGCGCGCTCAGCGCGACGTCGTGGCGGAATCCCCAGACGTGGTTGTGACCCTTGACTTTCCCGGGTTCAACATGCGTCTTGCACGTGCCCTGCGCTCCCATGGACACCACGCTCTTCGGGTGCAGTGGGTCGCCCCTCAGGTTTGGGCATGGAAGGCGGGGCGCATCCAAAAGCTTGCAGAAGATTTCGACGCTGTGGCGCCCATCCTTCCCTTCGAAGCCAAGGCGTTGTCAGACGGTGGCGTCGAGGTATGGAACGAGGGACACCCCCTTCTCGACCTCGTCGCTGTCCCAGGAGAAGAAGAGCGCTCTCTTCCGTTGGTGTTGCTCCCGGGGTCAAGGCAGCAAGAACTCAAGCACCACCTGCCCGTGTTCATTCAGGCCGCCCACGAGGGAGCCTCACGCGGCCTTTGGACCCTCGCAGACGTTGTGGTTGCTGGTGCACCTGGCCGTTCCCTTCAAGACTACAAGGCGGCGACCGATGCAGGACTGACCGTGACCTTTGGCGAAACCCAACGCCTGCTCGCTCAAGCTCAACTGGCATGGGTGGCCAGCGGCACGGCCACGCTCGAGGCGGCACTTCTCGACACCCCTCATGTGCTGGTGTACCGCACAAGTCCACTGACGTATGCGGTGGCCAAACGACTGGCCAAGGTGGCGTACATCGGACTCCCCAACTTGTTGCTCAACGAAGGGGCGGTTCCTGAACTGATTCAACACGACTTTACCGTCGAGGCCTTGCTGGAGCACACCCAGGGCGACCTCCAAGCACAAAGGGCGGCCTTCCAAAGGGTTCGTCAGACGTTGGGAGGATCGGGAGCCGCTGCCCGGTTGGCCCAACGCTTGACCGAGGCCTTCCAAGAGGCGTAACGCTCACTTAGAGCCCGACGACGGAACCTCGCTTGGGCACCACAATTCTCACCCGAACCGTCGCCTCCCAAGACCCGGAAGCGGGGACCTGAACACCCGGCCACGTGACCTCCCCCGTGTTGGCATCCCACACGCCCCCGCTCGAGGGCTCCACTTGGATGTCCCATCCAGCGGCCATGGGCAATTCTTCCACCACATCCACCGTCGCGACAGCCTTGCCGTCGTTGTGCACGGTCAAGGCACGCACCTGCTCCACCACGCGCTTTCCAGACAGCATTCGCGTGCCGCTTTCATCCTGCAGCAACGCCATGGTGGCGCGAACGTTGTCGTCAAACCCGAGTTCAATGTTCAAAGAATCTCCCCAGGACGGCATGTTCAATGGCAAGACGCCGACCATCGCGTTCCCTTGGAACATGCGGCCTTCGCCCGACAGCATGCGCAACTCCATCCACGCGGGCGTGTGGCATGCGCGAAGGGCCGTTTCAGACGAACTCGGACGCGCCTCCCAATGGGGGGTGGCGTCCACCAAGTGCTCGTCCAGCCAAATCCGGGCGGCAGCCCCCTCCCCGTCCACGGACACGCGGTCTTCGGCCACCATCGACCAATTCGAGGCCAACGCTCCCTGCCCACGCAACACGTCCTGTCGGGCCCCAGCGTCGTTCAACCCGCTGTTCACCCAGCGCACATTGGCGCAATAGCCGTCGTACGTGACGTCCGCGGCCGACACCAGTTGCGGCTTGACGGAACGTCGTTGGGCATGTCCCAACGGTTGCCCCGTGCGCAACTCCAATTCCACGTCTGACCAATCTAGGCCCGTGGTTTGGACCACGCGGGCGTAGCGCTGGATGTCCAACTGGCCTTTCCTGTTGTCCCAAGACACGTCGTACGAACTCACCCATCCGGCACGCTGGGTCGCGACCTGCACCACGGCGTTGCCGCGCCCCGCTCCGGACACCATAACTTCGAGGGCATGCACCGGATCGTTGGCCTTCGCCTTCGCGGTCGAGAGGTCCGACTCCGCGCGGATCAATTGAGCTTCGAGTGTGCGGATGTTGCTGGCGATGTCCACGCGGTCGAGCGCCAACTCCTGATGCCGCTGCGCGAGGTAATGCCGCATCTCCTCCACGTCGTCCACAAGCAAGACTTCGCTTCCTCCCCCAATGCTCCGGTTGGCCTCAAGGTAGGCCCGCTCCTGGTCGATGGCCTCGAGGAGCGCCATCTCCAAATCCAAGGCCAAACGCTGGGCTTCCACTTGCTTCTCCAGCCACACCAAGTCTTCGGACACGTCCTCCGTCGTGGTCACTTTGTTGACCGCCACCAGTCGGATGCCATCGGGCAACTCGATTTGGGCACTCGAGACGTCCACATCCGAAGGCAGTCCCGTCAGTAAGGCTTTGCGCTCTCCTCCAGCCGCCTGAATGGCCCCCTCAAATTGCAGAAGCGCCCCCACTTCATGGCAGGTGACGCGGTCAAGGGTCCAATCGACTTGCAGCGATTGGGCATTCAATTCGTTCAACGACGGCGTGAAGACACCGGACAAACAACACACCAGAAGGAGGGTTAGACGAATCATGGCCATTCAATTTGAGGGTGAATGTACAACGGGGCGACGCGCGAAATCGTCTCACCCCTCAAGGGGCACACACCACCGTGTCTGTCACTCCAGCATAGGCCACAAACCAGCCCAAGCCGCCGTCGACCATGGTGCTGGCAGAAGTGGGCAAAGCGAATGGATTGCCTTGGTTTCCCACAGAGGTTTCAAAATCCCGAAGCACCTCGAACGCTTCGTAGGCCACGCCTTCGAGACGCACCACCACGGTGTCGCCTGTCTTCCAAAACCCCTCTTCTCCCGGCACTTCATCCACGCCGGGCTGGGGCGATCGAAAGCTCAAAAACGGAAAGGACTGCCCATCCACGAACACATCGTCGAAGACACTGCCCAATGGGTAAAAGAAGTCGGGGTCTTTCCCCTCGCGCTTTGAAGACCATCGGTAGGCATCGCCAAACCCCTCGGGATCTGTGAAGGCCGTCCAAATCAAGCCCAAGCTGTCGTTGGTCGACGTTTCTGGAATCTCAAACCAAATGCTGTCAAGCTGCGGCACCTCGGGCATGTAGGTTTCCGCGGTCAGGTCGTACACGACGTCTTCGTCGTCCCACGTGGCGTGCAGCGAATACGACCGTCCCACCTCGCCGTACGTCGCGGGCAAGCCGAGTCCGGTGTACACGCACAGGTTGGTGGCGGCCAGCGTGGCTTCGGGAACACCGAGAAACGCGGCGGCCTCTGCCAGGGCCTCTGGCGGGAGGTCTCCTGAGCACAATTCCACGAGAGGGTACGCCTCTCCGTCCACCGTCATCACCACCTCTGCCCCGCCCACAAACAGCGAGGTCAGGGAACTGGCATCGACCGCATCGAAGTAGCCTTGGGTGGTCGTCAACAGCACCAAGGGAGGTTCTCCCAAGCGCACCGTGGCCTCCATCACGCCTTGAGGCGTGGCTTCTGGCAACTCCACTTCCACCAATGTGGTGCATCCTGTGAGGGCCATCCATGCCCCCACCGCACACCCCATGACCTGACGGCCCAGACGCCTGTGATTCATGCCTGCAAAAGTAAGCCGAGGCCCATGGGTTGTTCCTGTCCGCATGGTGAAAAAACCCCAACCGTTGCGCGATGTTCTCCCCGAGCCGCGACGTACTTTTGTCGCAATTCGCAACCATGCTGAACCGACGCCACCTCAGGATCAAGATCCTGCACGTTCTTTTTGGCTTTTTCCAAGACGAGGACCGCGATGTGAAACGCGCCCGTCAAGCCCTGGACCACAGCACGCAGAAAATGCAGGAGCTGTACCTCATGTTGCTCGACATGATTGGGTCCATGCAAGCCTTGGCCATTGACCGCATCGAAGCGGGCTACAAAAAGCAACTCCCCTCCCCCGAGGACCTCAACCCCAACACGAAGTTTGTGACCAACAAGCCGCTTCGGATCCTTGCCAACAGCAAGAATTTGAGGAAGGCCTGCGACGAACTTGGCGTCGGATGGGGCAACCGCCAGGAATTGCTGCGCGGCATTTTCCGCGGGCTTCTCGACAACGAGGAGTACCAGGAATACATGGCGTCGGAAGAGCGAGGCTTCCAAATGGACCGCGAAAGCTTGGTCCGCATGTTCCGCAAGCACATGGTCAACTTCGAGTTGTTCCAGGACATGTTGGAAGAGGAAAGCATTTACTGGGTGGACGATTTGGACTTGGCGGCCAGCATGGCCATCAAAACAATCAAGACCATCAAAGAAGGCGACGAAGATGTTGACATCCTGCCTCTGTGGCGAGACGACGATGACGACAAAGCCTTCATGGAGGATTTGTTCACCAAGACCCTTGCCCTCGGCGAGGCCAGCGAAGCCATGATTCAAGAGGGCGCCCAAAACTGGGAACTCGAGCGCATCGCCACCACCGACAAGATTTTGATGAAGATGGCGTTGGCGGAAGCCCAAACGTTTGAGTCCATCCCACTGAAGGTCACGCTCAACGAGTACATCGAATTGAGCAAGTACTACAGCACGCCCAAGAGCCACGGGTTCATCAACGGCATTCTCGACCAACTCTTCACCAAGCTGAAGGAAGCGGGCGACATCAAAAAGGTCGGCCGCGGGCTCATTGAGTAAGACATGAAAGGCTGGACGTCATTGGGGGTGCTGCTCGCGGTTTCCGTGTGGATCGGTTGCCAGTCGAACGACCCTGTGGGCACCGACATGATTGTCATGCCTGCCACTGCAGGTGCGACCTCTGACACCCAGCTTGAACGTCCAGTGCTCGCCTTCAAAGACACCCTGATGACCTTCGGGACAGTCAGCGAAGGACACGTCGTACACCACACGTTCACCTTCGTCAACGAAGGTCCCGGACAAGCCTTGATTGCAGACGTCTCCACCTCGTGCGGATGCACTGTTCCCAAGACGTGGCCCCGAGAGCCGCTCGCCCCCGGCGCCACAGGACGCATCGAAGTGGCGTTCGACACCCACGACAAAACGGGAGACCAAGACAAGGTCGTCTCGGTGGTCGCCAACACCTCGCCAGGGGTCATTCGCCTGCACTTGGTTGGCCAAGTGGTGTCGCCCGACGGATTCTGAAGAATCGCGCGCATCGTTCCTGAAGTCGTCCGGTCGGGGTTATTTTCGACCCCATGAATTCACACCTTCTTCTCCAAGCCGCAGCAGGCGGCGGTGGCATGTCCACGTTGATCATGTTGGCCGGCATGTTTGGCATCATGTACCTCTTCATGATTCGGCCTCAGATGAAGCGCCAAAAAGAAGCCAAAGCGTACCGCGATGCGGTGAAAAAAGGCGACCAAGTCGTGACCATTGGTGGCGTGCACGGAAAGGTGGTCTCGGTCAGCGAGAAGACCGTAGTGATCGAGTTTGAATCGGGCAAGGCCCGCGTGGACAAGACCGCCCTCTCCCCCAACGGAACCGCGGAAAGTCAAGAACTGGAAGCCAAGGCATGACCTCGGCGCGCCCCATGCCTCTGTGGATCGCCTTGGCTCCGGTGGTCCTGCTCGTCGCCCTTCTCGGGGCCGACGTGGTGTACTTTGGAGAAGACAGCTCGTACGGCTCCAACCAAATTGCCCTGCTCCTCGCGGCGCTGTTCGCAGGGGCGCTCGGCATGGGTCGCGGAACCACGTGGACTCAGATTCGTGACGCCATTGCACACAGCATCGGCACGGCCACGGAAGCCATCTTGATTTTGCTCCTTATCGGCGCGCTCTCCGGCACGTGGCTGCTGGCTGGCATCATCCCAGCCTTCATCCATTACGGCATGATGATTCTGCAGCCCAACATCTTCTTGTTCGCGGCGTGCGTCGTGTGCGCAGTGTTGTCTTTGGCCACGGGAAGTTCGTGGGGCACTGTGGGAACGGTGGGCATCGCCTTGGTCGGCATCGGCCAGGCGCTCGGCCTCTCCGAAGGATGGGTCGCGGGCGCCATCATCAGCGGAGCCTACTTCGGGGACAAAATGTCGCCACTCAGCGACACGACCAACCTCGCCCCTGCCGTGGCAGGCACGGATTTGATCACCCACATTCGGTACATGACCTACACGACTGGGCCAAGCATTGGCGTGGCGCTCGTGGTCTTCCTGATCGTGGGCTTCGGAGGCGGAGCCGCCGACGAAAGCGCCCAACTTGCCCCAGGCTTCGCCGAGGCGGTGTCGGGGGCGTTCTCCATTCACCCTGGACTTTTTGTTGCGCCCGTGGCCGTGCTGTTGATGATTGCACGCAAGGTGCCCGCGGCGCCGGCCTTGTTTGTGGGGGTGCTTCTCGGCGCTTTGACTGCCGTGGTGTTCCAACCGGACATCGTCCGTCAAGTCGCAGGCGCAGACCTCGGATTCGCTTCTGCGGCGTACGTGGCCTCCATGCAGGCGATGGCGCTCGATGTGGCGATTGTGACGGGCCACGATTTGGCCGACGAATTGCTGTCCAGCAGCGGCATGGCGGGCATGCTCAACACCGTGTGGCTGATTGTGTGCGCAATGACGTTTGGCTCTGTCCTCCAGGCCACAGGCATGCTGGCCCGCATGACCCAAGCCCTCGTTGTCGGCGTCAACAGCACGTTGGGGCTGATTGGACGGACTGTGGGGGCATGTGTGGCGTTCAACGTCCTCGCCTCGGACCAGTACATCGCGATTGTCGTGCCGGGCAAAATGATGGGCGACGCCTACGCCGATCGGGGACTGGCTCCTGAAAACCTCAGCCGCACACTCGAAGATGCCGGCACGGTCACCTCCGTGCTGATTCCATGGAACACCTGCGGTGTGGCCCAAAGCGGCATCCTTGGGGTGGCCACGTTGGCCTACGCCCCCTATTGCATCTTCAATTGGGTGTCGCCGTTGATGACCCTCTTGGTGGCCGGATTGGGTTGGAACGTTCGGAAACTCGACACTGAAGGAGCGGCGACCGCCTGAGGTGAACCGCACCCGAGTCCGATTGTTGAACCCCCATGTCGAACCTCACTCCTCCCGCCCATCCCGAGGCTGACGCCCGTCAGGACGACCTCATCGTCACGGGCGCTTCGGAACACAATTTGAAGCAGGTGGACGTGGTTCTGCCACGCAACAAGTTGGTGGTGTTCACAGGGGTAAGTGGGAGCGGAAAATCCAGCTTGGCCTTCGACACACTCTACGCAGAAGGTCAGCGCCGCTTTTTGGAAACGTTGAGTGCGTACGCCCGGCAGTTCCTTGGAGGCTTGAAGCGTCCGGATGTGGAGTCCATCTCCGGGCTGAGTCCTGTGGTGGCCATCGAGCAAAAGACCGTGTCCAAAAACCCGCGTTCCACCGTGGGCACCGTGACCGAGTTGCACGACTTTCTGCGCTTGCTCTATGCCCGTGCGGCCGATGCCTTCTCTCTGGAAACGGGAGAGCCCATGGTCCGGTACACGGACGACCAAATCACGGACAACATCCTCCACCGGTTTGAAGGCCAAAAATTGCTGCTGCTCTCCCCCATGGTGCGCGGACGAAAAGGCCACTACCGAGAGCTGTTTGAACAGATCATGCGGCTGGGGTACCTCCGTGCCCGCGTGGATGGAGAATTGGTGGAGCTCGAATCTGGGTTCAAGGTCGACCGCTACAAGGTTCACGACATTGAAGCGGTGGTGGACCGCATCGTGGTTCGCCCCCAAGACAGCGACCGCATCCTGAAGTCGGTCCAGACGGCCCTCACGCTTGGCAAAGGCGCCATGGCCGTGATGTTGTTGGACGGAGACACCCCCGTGCACTTCTCCCGCAACCTCATGTGCCCGACCACGGGCCTCGCCTACCCAGAGCCTGAACCCAACCTGTTCAGCTTCAACAGTCCCTACGGCGCTTGCCCCACCTGCAACGGCCTTGGCCAGGTGGCCCAGGTCGACCCGGAGACGCTCATTCCCGACCCCTCGGTCAGCGTGAAAAAAGGCGGCATTGCCCCGCTCGGGAAACTGAAAGACAACCTGACCTCGCGCATCGTGGAAGCCATTTTGGCCCAACACGGCTTGCCTTTGTCGACGCCCGTGGGCAAGATTCCGGAGGAGGTCATGGGTCAAATTTTGTACGGCACAGACCGCGACGTCAAACTCCAGGACAAAGGGGGCGTACGCGGCGGCACGGTCCCGTTTGAAGGGCTGGTGGCGGCCATTGTTCGGTCTGCAGAAAAAGCGAAATCCATTCCCCTTCGCAGATGGGCGCAATCGTTCATGCACAAGGTGACCTGCCCCACCTGTGAAGGTGCACGCTTGAAAGCCATCAGCCTTCAATTCAAGCTCGGCGGCAAAGACATTGGCGAGCTCGGCCGCATGGACCTGCATGAACTCGCGGACTTTTTGGAGCAGGTCGAGCCCCAGCTCTCGGAACGGCAGGCCACCATCGCCAAGGCCCCGCTGAAAGAGGTACGTGCCCGTCTCGGATTCCTGTTGGACGTGGGGCTTGGGTACCTCAGTTTGGACCGCCCCACACGGAGCATCAGCGGCGGAGAAGCGCAACGCATCCGACTGGCCACCCAAATCGGAAGCCGCCTCACGGAGGTCTTGTACATCTTGGACGAGCCCAGCATCGGCCTTCATCAGCGGGACAACCGCAAGCTCATCGACAGCTTGTGCGCCCTTCGCGACGCAGGCAACTCGGTCATCGTGGTGGAACACGACGAAGACATGATGCTCGCGTCCGACCACCTCGTGGACATCGGACCTGGCGCGGGCGTGCACGGGGGACAAATCGTCGCCCAAGGACCTCCCGACAGCCACCTCGATTCTGGGTCGGTCACGGCGCAGTACTTGACCGGCGCAAAAACCATCGACGTTCCTGTCAAGCGCCGCAAAGGACACCGGAAGAACCTCATCCTCAAAGGAGCCACAGGACACAACCTCAAGTCGGTCCACATCAAGGTCCCGCTGGGATGTTTGGTCGGCGTCAGTGGGGTCAGCGGAAGCGGAAAGAGTTCGCTGATCAACCAAACCCTGTTGCCAGCGTTGCTCAACCACCTTCACGAGGACATTCGCATCCCCCTCCCCCACAAGACCATCACGGGCTTGCAGCACATCGACAAGTGCATCGCCATCGACCAAAGCCCGATTGGCCGCACCCCACGGTCCAATCCCGCCACCTACACGGGACTGATGGACCTCATCCGCACGCAATTCACCCTCCTTCCAGAGGCCAAAATCCGCGGCTACAAAAAGGGACGCTTCTCGTTCAATGTGGCCGGTGGCCGGTGCGAAACCTGCAAAGGTGCAGGGGTCCGTACGGTGGAAATGAACTTCCTTCCCGACGTCCATGTCCCCTGCGAATCGTGCCAAGGGAAGCGGTTCAACCGGGAAACCTTGGAGGTACGTTACCGGGGCAAAAGCATTGCAGACGTCCTCGCCATGACCGTGGACGACGCCCACGACTTCTTCGAGGCCATTCCCAAAATCCACCGAATCACCTCCACGTTGAAGGCAGTGGGCTTGGGCTACATCACCCTGGGACAGCAAAGCACCACGCTCAGCGGTGGCGAGGCACAACGGGTGAAACTGGCGTCTGAACTCGCCCGGGTAGGCACGGGAAGCACACTCTACATTTTGGACGAGCCCACGACGGGCCTTCATTTCCAAGACGTTCAACTTCTCATCGACGTGCTTCACAAGCTCGTGGACCAAGGGAACACTGTTCTGGTCATCGAACACCACCTCGATGTGCTGAAGGTGTGCGACCACCTCATCGACATGGGCCCAGAAGGCGGAAAAGACGGGGGCACCTTGGTGGCTGCGGGCACCCCTGACGCTGTGGCGAACGTTCCAGAAAGCCACACCGGACGGTTCCTCCAGCCCCTCCTTCACAAGGGTTAGCAAGGCATCGGCGCACGTTGAAACGTCGTGTGTTGTACCTTCTTGAGCATGAAGTACAACATCAAGAAGCACCCCAACCTGTCGTGGTCGGACATCAAGAGCAACGACAGTTGGTCCATCTTCAAGATCATGAGCGAGTTCGTGGAGGGCTACGAAACGCTTCAGGCCATTGGCCCGTGTGTGAGCATCTACGGCTCTGCGCGGACTGGACCTGACACAGACACCTACAAGGCCTCGCGCGCCGTGGCCTCGGCCCTTGTGGACGCCGGTTACGGGGTCATCACGGGGGGCGGCCCAGGGGTGATGGAGGCAGGCAACCGCGGAGCGCAAGACCGCGACGGAGTGTCTGTGGGGCTGAACATCGAGCTTCCGTTCGAGCAGAGCCACAACGAGTACATCAACTCTGACACGTGCTTGAACTTCGACTACTTCTTTGTCCGAAAAGTGATGTTTGTGAAATACAGTCAGGCGTTTGTGGTCATGCCAGGTGGCTTTGGCACCATGGACGAGCTGTTTGAAGCCCTGACGCTCATGCAAACCAACAAAATCACCAAGCAGCCCATCGTGTTGTACGACAGCGCGTTTTGGGGTGGATTGCTCAATTGGTTCAAGCAAACGATGCTCGACAAGTACAAAACCATCGGAGATCAAGACGACGACCTGTTCCGACTCGCCGACACGCCCGAGGAAGTCATTGAGCGCATCCAGGGCTTCCACGAAAAGCATGGCCTCTCGCCCAATTTCTAAGCCGCACGACGGGCTACATTTGGGGCATGAAACACCTGAATCTCGGATTGGCCGGTGCGATGATCGCTGGCTTGGCATGGGGACAAGACGTCCCTTACACCACTGAACTCATCTCACAACCCTACGAATCGATCGAGGAGTATTCCTTGCTCGACCTCGCCCCGGGGTGGGACGATCCTGAAGAAGTGCTTCCTCTCCCCTTTGACATGGTCGTTTGGGGAGACACGTGCACACTGATGGCCACCGCCAACCTCGGTGAAATGATCCTTGGCGCAGGCAACAACACCCACCTCATCGCGCCTTTGTTCGCCGACATCTGCGACGTGGCTCCTGCAGACACGACAGGACAAGACGTGAGCGAAATTCGGTACACCTACGAAGGCGTGGCACCCAACCGCGTGTTCAAGGTGGAGTACCACAACATCGGGTTTTACGCCGAGGTGTACGGAGGGGATTCTGTGATCACGGCCAGTCAGCGCGCCACCTATCAAGTGTGGCTGCACGAAACCGGAACCATCACCTTTCACTACGGCCCCAACACCATCACCGACCCCGCTTTGATTGCCGAAGGGTTTCTGAACAGTGCAGGGCTTGTGGGAAACTTTGATCCGTACTCCTACGGCGGCACACTCCTTGTGGCCGAAGGCCCTGCAGACTCCACCGAATTCCAAACCGTCAACGACATCTACGGCTGGCTCTACAGCGGAGCCGAGGGCTGGGGCAGCACTTGGCCCAGCGAAGGCACCGGCTACGTCTTCAACCCCATTCAACCCACCAGTGTGTCTTCTGTGTCCAACCTCCGTGCCTTGGCAGCGTTTCCCAACCCTGCCCACGACGTGTTGCACGTGCAGTGGAACGGTGCACACCCCACCAATGCCGCGTGGGTTGACGCCCATGGCCGCTTCGTGGGTTCCGCACGCCTGCACCCCGGACCAACAGCCTTGGAGGTGAGTGACCTCGCCGCCGGTGCCTACACCCTCCGCGTGGAGGAAGGCTCCGCCATTCGTGTCGTCATTCAGCACTGAAACTGACACGATGTCACACGGGCAGTGCATCTGCCTGACGATTCTGACAGCCTTGCATCTCACTTGACGGGATGGCACAGGAATTGACTGAACAGGGACGTTGCACTGCGGTGCGACGTCCTTTTTGTTTGAACCGATTCCAATCCAAGACCACGAAGCGCCATGGCACAACAAGGCACCATCAACGTCACCACAGACAACATCTTCCCCATCATCAAGCAGTTCCTGTACAGCGATCAGGAAATTTTCTTGCGTGAGCTCGTCTCCAATGCGGTGGACGCCACGCAAAAGCGCAAGATGCTCGCCCAGCTTGGCGAAGTGGGAGAAATCACTGACACCCCGCAAGTGGAAGTCCTGCTCGACGAAGCTGCAGGCACCATGACCATCCGAGACAACGGCATCGGCATGACCGCCGAGGAAATCGACAAGTACATCAACCAAATCGCCTTCTCAGGCGCCACCGACTTCCTCGAGAAGTACAAGGACGCCGACGCCAAGCAGGCCATCATCGGGCACTTTGGTTTGGGCTTTTACTCCGCCTTCATGGTGGCCGACCGCGTCGACATTGTCACGCTGAGCCAGCGCGAAGGATCTCAGGCTGTCAAGTGGAGCTGCGACGGATCGCCCAACTTCTCCCTCGAGGACATCGACAAGGCGACGGCCGGCACGGACATCGTGCTCCACATCTCTGAGGACGCCAAGGAGTACCTCGCGGAAGAGCGGATTCGCGGCATTTTGAACACCTACTGCAAGTTCATGCCTGTGGAGATCGTCCAAGGCACGAAGTCGGAGTACGTCGACGACCCCGAGGGCAAGACCGACGAAGACGGCAAGGTGAAGAAGGTCAGCGTGGACGTGCCGTTTGTGGTGAACA
>WTJL01000213.1:0-19677 GCA_011524845.1 Flavobacteriales bacterium
TCTTCCAAAACAACGCCGGAGGTGCATGGGACAACGCCAAGAAGTCCTTCGAGGCAGGCGTGGAAATCAACGGCGAGATGACCTACAAAGGTTCTGACGCTCACAAAGCTGCCGTGACTGGCGACACCGTGGGTGACCCTTTCAAGGACACCTCTGGACCATCCATGAACATCCTCATCAAGTTGACGTGCCTCGTCGGTTTGGTCATCGCTCCCATCTTGGGTGGCGGCCACGGCGAGGGACATGCCGAAGACGTCGACGCGAACACGGAGCGCACGGAGATTGTTGCCCATGTGAACGAAAACGCACAATGAAACATTTCTTCCTCCCCCTCCTCGCAGCTGCGACACTTCTCGCGGCTTGTGGCGGCGCCACAGAGCAACCCGCAGCGTCTGACACCCAAAGCGGAGACGCAGTCGAGACCAAGCTGGGCGATGGCATCTACGTCATCAACAAAGTCAAGCCCAAGGTCACCTGGGCCGCACAAAAACTGACGGGCGACGGCCACAACGGCACCTTGCACATCGAGAGCGGCAAGTTCAAGATGGACGGTGGCCAAGTGACCGAAGGCATGGTCGTGTTCGACATGGCCCGCATGGAGGTCTCTGACCTGACCGGAGAAGACAAGGCCAGCCTCGAAGGCCACCTTCAGTCTGGCGACTTTTTCAACGTGGAAACGTACCCCAAGGCGGTGCTCAACGTGAGTGGCATCACCGAGGAAGGAGGTCAAGCCACGTTGGCAGCGACTTTGACCATGAACGGCAAGGCAGCCGACTACAGCATCCCTGTGACAGTGGTGGAAGCGGACGTGCCAGGCGACCTCAAAGGCCTCGCCATCCAAGGCAAGTTCCTCTTGGACCGCACCAAGCACGACATCACTTACCACTCCAAGACCTTCGACGACAAGCTCGATTGGTTCATCAAGGACGAGGTGGAAGTCGGGTTCTCTGTCATTGGCGTCCCTGCCATGTAAGGAACACCAACCTTTGAACACAAAAAAGGCCCGCAGTGCGCGGGCCTTTTTTGTGCCTGCCCCTTCACGGGCGGGACGGTGTGAAAGGGGCCTATAGCGGCCCTCTGGACCTCAGCTGAAGAGGTTGTTCAACTTGCCGTCGATCGAGGTGATGATGCCGCCAAGGTCTTCTTTGTCTTCGTGGAAGTTGTTGTTGTCCACGTCGATGATCAAGAGCTCCCCCTTGGAGTAGGTGCTGATCCATGCCTCGTAGCGCTCGTTCAAGCGGTTGAGGTAGTCCAAACGGATGGCCTCCTCGTATTCCCGGCCGCGCTTTTGGATTTGTGCGACCAACGTGGGCACAGAAGCACGCAAGTACACGAGCAAGTCGGGAGGCGTCACAAACTCCTCCATGAGCTCAAACAACGAGAGGTAATTCTCGAAGTCGCGCGACGTCATCAGCCCCATGGCCTGAAGGTTGGGGGCGAAAATGTTGGCGTCCTCGTAGATGGTTCGGTCTTGGATGATGGGCTTGCCCTTCTTCTTCATCTCGATCAACTGCGCAAAGCGCGAGCGCAAGAAGTAAATCTGCAAGTTGAACGACCACCGCGTCATGTCCTTGTAGAAATCGTTCAAGTACGGGTTGTCGTCCACCTGCTCGAAGTGAGGCGTGTAGCGGTAGTGTTTGGCCAACAGCGTCGTCAGGGTGGTTTTCCCGGAGCCGATGTTTCCTGCGATGGCGAGATGCATGGGGTCTTTGTCGTTTGTGAGAGAGGCAAAAACGGATGACCAAAGTAGGTCCGGCACTGCGCCCCTGCAAGCGACGTCAACAGGTTGGGGATAACTCTTGCTTCGACGCCTCCTTCACCGCGACAATGCTGGCCTCGTCGTGGGTCAATCGGGGCACCTTGTGCTGTCCCCCCAACCGGTCCTTCTGTCGCAGCCAAGCGTCAAATGTCCCCACAGGGACCACCGTCAATTCCGGCATGCCGAGGGCCAAATCTCCGGTCCGTTTCGCCTTGTAGTCCCCGTTCAACGACTGCAGTTCAGCGTCGATCCGCTGGGCCAAGGAGGCACTCGGTGGCTGCATGCGCCCAGGCTGAAATTCCACCACCCATTGGTGCCCCACAGGCTTGCCAAAATCGTCCAGCACGGGCCCGGCCATGTAGTTGTACAACTCTGTGCCCATGGCGCGACACACGGTCGCAAGGGCACGGTCTGTTTGGTGCTGCATGACTTCCTCTCCCACGAGGTTCAGGTGCGAAGTGATGCGTCCGGCCACTTGGATGCGGAGCGGAATCTTCGACGTGATGGTCACCAAATCTCCCACCAGGTAACGCCACAAACCGGCGTTGGTGGAGATGACGAGGGCGTAGGTTTGGCCTTCTTCCACTTCTCTGAATTCCAATGCTTCAGGCGACTCTTTCCCCAGTTCAGACAGCGGCACAAACTCGTAGTAGATGCCGTGGTCCATCAGAAGGGCCATGTCGTCCCTCGCCAAGTCCTCTTGGTACGCGAAGAAGCCTTCCGAAGCGTTGTACGTCTCGAGGTAGTGCATGGGCGGACACCCCGGAACGTCTGGAATCAAATTATGGAACGTGTCACGGTACGGTGCAAACCCGACTCCCCCGTGCATGTACAGCCAGAGGTTGGGCCACACGTCCCGAAGGTTGGAAGCGCCGGTGACCTCCAACACCCGTTGGGACACCAGGGACATCCAGCTCGGCACGCCCGCCAAGATGCGCACGTCTTCCTTGGCCGTCGCCTCTGCCACCGCATCCACCTTGCGCTCCCAGTCCGTCATCAGCGCGATGTCGCGGTTGGGGGTGCGCCGGGCTTCGCACCATGGCGGAAGGTGGCGGACAATGATGGCGCTGAGGTCGCCTTTGAGGGCGCTTTGGCCTTCCTTGACAAGCGCACTTGACCCGCCCAAGATGAGATGCTTCCCCTGGTACAACTGCGCTTGGGGCACCTGATGACAAAACTGTGCCAACACGTCCTTCCCGCCCTTGTAATGCCCTTGATGCAACGCGTCGGTCGTCACGGGCAACCATTTGTGGTGGTCACTCGTGGTGCCTGAGCTTTGGGCAAACCACTTGGTGACGCCCGGCCAAAGCACGTTCCGCTCGCCGTCCCGAGCCCGCAAGATCCAGGGCTTGATGTCGTCGTAGGTCACCAACGGCACCTTCCGCACAAAATCCTTGCGACGCGCAACGTCGGACGAGGCCCGAATGCCCAAGGCGTGGCCGTACGCCGTGGAAGCCAACCCATGCATCAACCCGAGGTAGACCCCACGCTGTGCGTCGGCAGGCCTCGATTGCGCCCACAAAATGTGAGGCATCCGCGCGCCGATCAGGCGGTGAAAAATCCGGTTGGCTGGCATGTCGCCAAGTTACGGGACGGAAAGGATTAGGCCTCGACGGCCGCAGGGGCAAACACTTTCGCCACGGCATCCAGGGCCAGGTCGATGTCCGCCTCGGTGGTGTAGCGAGAAAATGAGAAGCGAACACTCGCTTGGCTCGGGTCGTGAAAACCCAAGGCCCGAAGGACATGCGACCCCATCGTCGCCCCGCTTGAGCAGGCGCTTCCACCGGAACAGGCCACGCCCTCCAAGTCGAGGAGGAACACCGCCATTCCACCGTTGGGATGCTCCGGGAACTTGACGTTGAGGACGGTGTACAAGCGGTCCTCCAAGTGAGAATCTCCGTTGAACACCACGCCCGGGATGTGGGCTTTCAACCCCTCCACCATGCGCGCTTTCATGGACCGAATGTGCGCTTCATGTGCCTCCATGTGTTCGAAGGCCAAATCGAACGCCCTTGCCAGCCCCACGATGCCGGCCACGTTTTCCGTGCCGCCCCGCAGCATCCGCTCTTGTCCGCCACCGACGATCATGCCGTCGATGCGCAAGGTGGGATTGACGTACAAAAACCCAGTCCCTTTGGGGCCGTGAAGTTTGTGCGCGCTGCACGTGAGGAAATCGACGTCGAGTTGCTCGAGGTTCATGGGGTAATGCCCCATGGATTGAACGGTGTCGCTGTGGAGGTAGGCGCCATGCTCCCGGCACATCGCCGCGACACGCGCCAAATCGACCATCACCCCGACTTCGTTGTTGGCGTGCATGAGCGACACCAACGTTTTGGACTTAGAAGAGGCGAGAAGAGACGCCAAATGTCCCATGTCCACGGCGCCGTCCGCATGGTGTTGGACGTGCACCACCTCCACGTCTTGACGCTCGCCCGCCACTTGGGTGGCTTTGATGACGGCGCTGTGCTCTGCAGCCGACGTCACGATGCGCGTGACCCCGAGGCACCCCACCGCCGCCTGCACGGCGTGGTTGTCCGCTTCCGTTCCGCCCGAGGTGAAGCACACCGTCCGAGGCGGCACCCCGAGCAACTTGGCAATGCTCCGGCGGCTGGTTTCCACGAGGGCCTTGGCTTTTCGGCCTGGAGCATGGGTGGACGACGGGTTGCCGTGCACCGTGTTGTACACGTCCATCATGGCCTTGACCACTTCGGGAGCCACTGGTGTCGTGGCGGCGTTGTCGAGGTAGGCGTGCATCATGGGTGGACAAATTTACACCCGAGCCGGTGCGTTTTGAAGGTGATGCTCCAACCGCCCGGCAAAACGGTCGGCCAAGGCCCGCGCCGATTCAGGCGATCCGGCCTCTGCGTAGATGCGAATGATGGGCTCCGTGTTGCTCTTTCGCAAGTGCACCCAACCTTCGTCCAAATCGAATTTGACCCCGTCGATGTCGTTGATGTCGGCGTCCTTGGTTTCGTCGCGCAACGCACGCAGTGCCGCGTCCACGTCCACTGACGGCAGGCTCATTTTGTCCTTGACCATGTGGAAATCGGGATAGGTGTTGCGCAACGCACGACACGAGGTTCCTCGGGAGGCGAGCAACGTCAAAAACAACCCAATCCCCACCAACGCATCGCGTCCGGCATGGGACGTGGGGTAAATCACGCCCCCGTTGCCTTCCCCTCCTAGGATGGCGTCGGTGGCGCGCATTTGGGCCACCACGTTGACTTCTCCCACCGCAGCGGCGGTGTAGGTGCAACCGTGACGGGCGCTCACTTCTCTCAAGGCACGGGTGCTGCTCAAGTTGCTCACCGTGGGGCCCGGCGTGTGGGCCAGCACGTGGTCCGCAACGGCCACCAAGGTGTATTCCTCCCCAAAGAAGCTGCCGTCCTCGCACACAAAGCACAGCCTGTCCACGTCAGGGTCCACGCTGATGCCCAAATCGCAGCCCTGTCCTGTGACTGCCTCCGTGAGGTCGGTCAAATGGTGGGGCAGCGGCTCTGGGTTGTGTGCAAAATGCCCGGTAGGCTCACAGTGCACAGGCACCACGCTCACCCCCAGCGCCTCCAACAACAGAGGGACGGCCACGCCACCGGACGAGTTCACCGCATCCACGGCGATCTTGAACCCTGCCGCGCGAATGGCCTCCGCGTCGACGAGGTCGAGGTCGAGGACATGCTGGACGTGTTGGTCAAGCCACGTGTCGTCTTGGGTGGTGGTGCCCGTGTGGTCCACGTCGGCGTAGGTCACGCCTTCGCGGGCCAAGGCCAAGACGCGGTCGCCCGCAGCAGCAGACAAAAACTCGCCCTCGGCGTTCAGCAACTTGAGGGCGTTCCACTGCTTGGGGTTGTGGGACGCCGTCAGAATGAGGCCGCCGTCGGCGTTCAAACCCGGCACCGCGAGCTCCACGGTCGGGGTCGTGCTCAAGCCCAAGTCAACGACGTCGATGCCGGACGCATTCAAGGTTCCGCAGACCACGTCGCGGACCCAAGGCCCAGAAATGCGGGCGTCACGCCCCACCACCACACGGGGTCGGCCTTCGCCTGAGTGCTGTTCCCAAACCCACGCTCCGTACCCGCTTGCGAACGTCACCACGTCGGCGGGACTGAGTCCTTCGCCTGCCTTTCCGCCCACCGTGCCGCGGATTCCTGAGATGGATGCTATCAACATGCCCCCAAGGTAGCGCCACCCCACCCCCACTCGTCGGGGAGGAGCGGGCGTGGCATTTTGGATTTTTTCCACGATTCCTGTGCATAATCCCCGGGTTCAACCGACACTTCTTCCGACCTTTGCGGTGTACTTTGGGAAGGAATGCACGACGAAGGACGTCCACATCAAGGAGAAGATCAGATTCAAGCCCTGGCCAAGGCGTTTGAAGCCATGATCAACGCGGGCGAATCCAAGTTCTTCGACCACGACGATCTCGAACTCCTCATCGAGCATTACCTCGACCGCGGGTCGGTGCGGAAAGCGCAACAAGTCCACCACTTTGCAAGTGGGTTGTACCCCGAGAGTTTGAGCTTGCAACTGCGTGAGGCCCAAATCTTGGCCAGCAATGGAAAGCACGTGCAGGCCATTCCACGTCTCAAAAACTTGCTCTCCTTCGAGCCCCACAACGAGGAAATCCACCTGACCCTCGCCAACATCTACAGCCAGATGCGCGAGCACAAGTTGGCGTTGCAACACTTCAACGCCATCTTGTCGTTTGCCGATGCGGAGCTGAAGAAGGACGTCTACATCGACGTCGCGCTTGAACACGAAAACCTCGGCGAGTGGAAGCAGGCGGTTCGGGTGTTGCTGCGCGCTTTGAAGGAAGACCCCTCCAACGAGACGGCGCTTTACGAGCTCGCGTTTTGCATGGACAAAGAGGGACGCATCCAAGAGGCTGCGGACTTCTACACGACGTACCTCGACGAGCATCCATACAGCTTCGCCGCGTGGTACAACCTTGGCAACGCCCACCAGCGCTTGGGCCGATACAAGGACGCGGTCGACGCGTACGATTTCGCGATCGCCATCGAAGACAGCTTCGCTCCCGCGTACCACCAAAAGGCAGAGGCCCTGACGGCCATGGAACGCTTTGGCGATGCGTTGGACGTGCACCGCGAGACCCTCATGATCGACGCCCCTCAGCCCAGCACCTTTTGCTACATGGGGGAATGCCTCGAGCACTTGGGCGACCTTGACGAAGCGGAGCAGTACTACATGCAGTGCCTGGAGTTGGACGCCCATTTCCTCGAAGCCCACGTGGGCCTCGGCGTGTTGGACGACCTGCGCCAAGACCATGCCGCGGCGCTGGAGCACTTCGCCCAAGCGTTGCTGCTGCACCCCCACCATGAAGACACCTTGCTGATGATGGCCACCGTCTTGAAAAAGATGGAACGCCATGAAGACGCAGACACCTGCTTGGTTCAACTGCTGGAACGCAACCCTAAGCACCTCGAAGCTTGGGAAGAACGCGTGGACAACATGCAAGCGTTGGAAGCCCATGAACAAGCGTTGATGTTGCTCGACAATGCCTTCGAGCACCTGCCACCCACCTCAACGACGTTGGGGTACAAACAATTTGTAAGCCTCTTTGCCTTGCGCATGGACGGGGAAGCGTTGCGCCTTCTCGATCAATTGCTCTTGGCGGACTACGAAGGCATGAATCGGTTGTTGGAGACCTACCCTGGTCTGCTCGACGACCCGCGTGTGGCCAGCCGGTACGCACGCATGAAACCCTGAACGATGAATCACAACCTCTCTCACCTGCCGGAGCGCCCTGCGAAGCCCCGCGAATCGGGATTGACCATGGTCATGGACAAAGGCCTCAGCCTTCGCCAAGCCGAAGATTTCCTGGAAGTCAACGCCGACAAGGTGGACCTGTTGAAGTTGGGCTTTGGCACCTCTGTGGTGACCCCCAACGTGAAAGAAAAAATCAAGCTCTACCACGACGCTGGCCTGATGGTCTACCCTGGAGGCACCTTGTTTGAAGCCTACTTCGTGCGCAAGCAACTGGACGACTACCTGCGGTTTGTGGACGACCTCGGTCTGGAAACGGTCGAAGTGAGCGACGGCTCGATGGTCATTGAAGAAGACGCCAAGTGCGAGATGATTCACCGTTTGGCCAAGAAGTACCGCGTCCTGAGCGAGGTGGGATCCAAGGAAGCCGGCATCCTCATCAGCCCCAACAAGTGGACGTCGATGATGCAGCAGGAACTCGCAGCCGGAAGTTGGAAAGTGATTGCTGAAGCACGTGAAAGCGGCAACGTCGGCATCTATCGCCCCAACGGCACCGCGCACACGGCTCTGGTTCGCCGCATTTTGGCCAAGGTTCAACTCGAAGACATCCTTTGGGAAGCCCCTCAAAAGCCTCAGCAAGTGTGGTTCCTCAAGCAGTTTGGCGCCAACGTCAACTTGGGGAACATCGGACCACATGACGTCATTCCACTCGAGTGCTTGCGCCTTGGATTGCGCGGTGACACGTTCTTCGACAACCTCCCTGAGGCCATGGCGGAAGGCGTGCGTCAGATTCCAGAAGACGAAATCCTTGCAGACGACTGACCCATGAAAAGCATCACGGTGCAGGAATTGCTGGCTTGGCGCAATGAAGGGGTCTCGCACACCCTCATTGACATTCGCGAACCGTACGAACGCGAGGTGAGCCACATCGACGGCGTGCACATCCCCATGGAGGACATTGTCTCTCGCCTTGGGGAGATCCCGGAGGATTCACCTGTGGTCATCCACTGCCGGTCAGGCGCCCGTTCAGCAGCCGTCACCCATGCGTTGACCCAACAATACGGTCGAACCAACGTCCACAACCTCGAAGGAGGCATCACGGCCTGGGCCATGCACATCGACCCCAACCTCGACGTGGTATGAATTGGCCATGGTCCGTCACGGCCAAGGGCTTTGCCATGGGGGTGGCGGATTTGGTTCCCGGTGTCAGTGGAGGCACCGTGGCGTTCATTGCAGGCATTTACGACCCTTTGCTGAACAGTCTTTCCGCCCTCAGTGGCGAAGGGTTCAAGGCTTTAACACGCGGCAAGTTTGGGGAGGCATGGAAGGCCATCAACGGTCCATTCTTGTTGGCCCTTGTGCTTGGCATTGGCGCAGCCATTGCCAGTTTGGCTTCTCCCCTCCATTGGCTGCTTGAACACGAACCCACGCTTCTGCGGGCCTTTTTTGTGGGGCTTGTCGCCACCTCTGTTCCGCTGATGGCCAGGCACGTGAAAGGATGGGGACTGGACACGTGGGTGTGGGCCGCCATCGGCTGTGCCGTGGCCGGGTTCATCACCTCTTTGCCCCCGCTCGTGCAATCGGACCACCCTGCCCTTTTGATGGGAGCTGGGGCCTTGGCCATTTGTGCCATGTTGCTTCCGGGCATCTCTGGGAGCTTCTTGCTGCTGATTCTGGGCGCCTACGCCCCCGTCCTGCTGGCGGTGAAAACGCTTGACGTCCCCAAAATCGCCGCGTTTGGGACTGGAGCTGTGTTGGGACTGCTGACCTTCAGCAGGGCGCTCAAATGGTTGCTGGCCGTCCACCGTCGTCAGGCGCTGTCCGTGTTGACGGGATTCCTGGTGGGCTCGTTGCAAGCCCTTTGGCCGTGGAAAGCCCAAGTTCGACCCCTGTACACCCACAGCGATGGCCGCATTGAATGGCTTCTGGAAAATGTGGCTCCTGCGTCGTTGGGCGTTGAAGTCGGTTTGGCCGTTGGGTTGGCCGTGACGGGAGGCGCGTTGGTCTGGGGACTTCACCGGTGGGGCGCATCGCGCGGGATGAATGTCGATTCATGAGTTCCCCCAATCCCCATGTGCTGGGCGTTCTCGGACACCCTGTCGAACACTCTCAAAGCCCTGCCCTGTTTGCCGACATGTTTGCACGCGAAGGGCGATCGGACCTGTCGTACCGCACGTTTGACTTGCCCAACTTGGACGACTTTGAACGCTTTTTGGTGCGTCACCCAGAGGTGGCCGGGCTGAACGTGACGGTGCCCCACAAGCGAGACATTCTTCCCCACCTCTGCGAGGTGTCCCCTGAAGCCGAGGCTCTCGGAGCCGTCAACACGCTTGTGCGCACGACGAACGGATGGGTGGGACACAACACCGACGTCTGGGGATTCCAACGGTCCATCCAACCCTTCTTGGCCAACCGTCACGAACGCGCCCTTGTGCTGGGGACTGGAGGCAGCGCGGCGGCCGTGCACCACGTGCTCTCGGGCCTTGGCATTGACACAGTGGCCGTCTCACGGCATGGAAACAGCGCCGACAACACGCACGCCTTGGGCAGACCCTGCGTGGGGTACCACGAACTCTCCGAAGCCATGCTGAAGCATCACCTTTTGGTGGTCCATTGCACCCCTGTTGGCATGTCGCCCAACACCGAGGGCATGGTCGAGGTGCCCGTGTCGTTCCTGACCCCAGACCACCTTGTGGTGGACCTCATCTACACCCCATTGGAGACCCAGTTGTTGCGCAAGGCCCGCGAACAAGGCGCGGCCACGCTGAACGGTGCAGACATGCTGCGTCTTCAGGCAGAAAAGGCTTGGGAGATTTGGAAAGAGGCAGGGGTGTGAAGCCCCAAGGGGCGGCTTACCTTTGAAGGAGCGATGGCCCACAACCTCCCCCCCACTGAACAGCCCGGTCCCGTCGACCACTTGCACACCTTGACGGTGGCCGAATTGCTTGACGCCATGCACCGCGTAGATGACGATGTCCAAACCGCCGTCAAAGAGGCCATGCCCGCGCTGGAAACCTTGACCACGGAGCTCGTGTCGCGCATGAAAAAAGGAGGACGGTTGTTCTACCTCGGTGCAGGCACAAGTGGACGGCTTGGCGTAGTGGACGCCAGCGAATGCCCTCCCACCTTTGGGGTGGCGCCAGACCGCGTGGTCGGCATCATGGCGGGGGGAGATTCTGCGATTCGGTCTGCCGTCGAAGGTGCAGAAGACGACGCTGAGCAAGGATGGAAAGACCTCGAATCCCACAACATCGGTGAACACGACACGGTCGTGGGCATTGCCGCGAGTGGTCGAACACCCTATGTCATTGGTGCCTTGAGGCAAGCTCGCCTGCGGGGACTCCTGACGGGATGCGTCACCTGCAACCCTGACAGCGCCATCGTGCAGGCATGCGACCACCCGGTGGTGGCCGTGACCGGACCGGAGTTTGTGACCGGATCGACCCGCATGAAGGCCGGGACCGCCACCAAGCTCATCCTGAACCGCCTCACCACCGCCACCATGATCCAATTGGGCCACGTCCAGGGAAACCGAATGGTGGACATGCAACTCACCAACGCGAAACTCGTGCAACGCGGCGCCCGCATGGTGTCGGAGGCCACGGGATTGGCCACTGCCGACGCTGAAGCGCTTCTCATCGAACACGGCAGCGTGCGCGCTGCGGTCGACGCCCATTCCAAGACTTCCAGCGATGCACGCCCTTGAGCCCTATTACGCTTGGCGCAACCACTACATCGCGAGCAACGACCCGCAGAGTCCGTTCTACAACCGGGTCTACAATGAGTTTGCCTACCACCTCAAGGTCTACAACCACTACATCCACCCACAATGGGATGAGTTTGGGAGCCAAACCCTCTACACCAAAGTGCTGTACGCCGACTACGACGAAGGCTACGCGGTGCTGGAGTTCATTGGTGAATGGAACGATTGCCTGTTCAACGACATCATGCTTCTCAAACGGGAGGTCATCGATCCTTTGCGCGATGGTGGCGTGACCAAGTTTGTGCTGATTGGTGAAAACGTCTTGAATTTCCACCACAGCGACGACGCGTATTACGAGGAGTGGTTCGACGAAGTGATGGAAGACGACGGGTGGATCGCCCTGCTCAACTTCCGCGAGCACGTGCTTGCCGACATGCAAGCCATCGACTTGGATTCCTACTTCGTGTTGGGAGGAGAGCTCAACGAAATGGGATGGCGCACGTTCACGCCTGAACAGCTCTGTCGCCGCATCGACGACTGCGTGGAGCACCGCTACGGCCTGCTCGGCTGACGCGACTTACTTCCTTTGGCGTTCCTGCCACGCCTGCCAGGCCTCCCGGTCAGAAGCAAAATGAAATTCCTCGGGCTTGAGCTCGCTCACCAGCCTCCAGCCCAACCGCTGGTGCATCATGGGCACCCGCTTGCCGAAGACGTCTTCCAATTCCCCATCGTCCACAAAAGCCACTTCTCCTTCGAGGGCCGCTTCGTAGTGAACCGCCAACACCTGATGGTTGGCGTCGAATGAGCTGACATGGGCGCGGCGGCTGACGTGCACCAAGTCCCCCACCACCACCGGCTGGCCCAGTTCTTCCAGTGCTTCGCGGCGCAAACACGCCGTTGGACCTTCTCCCCATTCCAAACCACCTCCGGGAAATTTCATCACCCCGCCCATCGGCAACCGCTCGTAGGACACGAGAACCTCTTCCTGGCCTTGGTCGTTGGTGGAGGTCAACACCATGTACACGCGAACGTTGAGCTTGCCCTCGGGGTTGTGGACCTTGGTGGCTCGAAGCATTTCTCGTTTGCCCGGCGGGCCGGGAATGCGGTCCACATGAAATCCCGCTTCTTCCATGGCACGACGGACATCGCCCTTGGCGCAATACGTCACCAACTGTCCGCCTGGCTTCAGCGCCAAACGCATGCGGTCCATGGCGGCCGGGGTCCACAGCTCGGGCTGGGCTGCCGGTGCAAATGCGTCGTAGAAGACGACGTCGTACACCGCCTCTTCCAGGTCGGCTTCAAATACGCCAGTTTGAAGCCGTGTGAACGCAAGGTGCTCGTCGCTCCACGATCCGTCCTGGTGCATGGCCTGCCAAATGGGTTGGGGTACGCCCGTTTGTTGTGCGTAATCGAGGGCCTCCACGTCTTTCCAATCCAGGGGATGAGGCTCCAAACTGTCCAGCACCACTTGTCTCTGGGCCTGTGAGGCACGAAGCCAAACGTCCAACACGTTCAGTCCGGTGCCAAACCCCACTTCCAAGACGCGAAGGGCGCCTTCCTGTTGGCGTTCGAATGCAGGCATGAGCCCCATGTCCCCAAACACATGTCGGGTCTCTCCCCACGCGCCATGCACGCTGTGGTAGAACACGTCCAACTCTGGACGATGAAGGGTCCAACTGCCGTCTTTGGTCTCTCGAAGTTTCACGCCCCAAAGGTCGTTGGTCCACGACCATGTCCGTCTTTTCGACGCCTTAAAAGCCCTCCATGGCCCCCAACCCAAAGAGGGCGAAGTCCAAACGCACCGGATCCACAGGATCCACTTCCCTCAGGGCGGCGGTCAACTCCACCACGGATTTCCAATCGTTGGCCGAGCGGTGCAGCAGGCCCAATTTTCGGCCCACACTGGACGTGTGCACGTCCAGAGGGATGTGCAACACCGCGGGCGAGATGCCCTTCCACAAGCCCAAATCCACCCCCCGGTCAGACGGCCTCACCATCCACCGCAGGAACATGTTGAGCCGCTTGGCCGCTGAACCTTTGGCGGGGTTGGCCACGTGCTTTTGGGTTCGGGGTTGAACGCCCGGCTGGGCCATGAAAGCGTAGTGAAAAGCGGTCAAGGCCTCGATCACCGAGGCGGGGTCGTGGGGGCGGCTCCACCCCTGCAACATGGCTTGTTCCAGGGTGCCGTGCGTCCGCAACAACCCCGCAAGCGCCTGCACAAACCCCTTGGCGTCGACCTCTTGAAAGGTTCGGTGGACAAACCCCTCGAAGACTGCCAAGTCGGACGCTTCGTGCTCGAGCACAAATTGGCCTGGGGCGTGGTCCATCCGCTCCATCAGCGAGTCCAGGCTTTTCAAGATGGACACGCGGTTGCCCCACGCCAGCGAGGCGGCGAAAAACGCCGACACCTCCTTGTCCTCCCGACGGGAGAAGCGATGGGGAATGGACAACGGATCGTGAGGAATGAAATCCGGCACCTCGTACTGCTCCGCCTTCTCCAGCAAAAACTCCTTGACGTCCTCGGGTGTCATGGGGCAAAAATCGGGCTAAATTCGCGATGTGTGGGGAAGGCCTGACATACTCTGGGGACTCTTGGCGCTGGCCATCCCCATTGCCTTGCACCTGCTGCAATTGAGGCGGTACCGACGCGTGGCGTTCTCCAACGTCTCTTTTCTCAAAGACGTCCAAAAAGAAACCCAATCTCGGCACCGGTTGCGCAATCTGCTCATCCTTCTGGCACGACTCTTGGCGTTTGCCGCGTTGATTTTGGCCTTTGCCGACCCGATGCGCGCCCCTGAAAACGGTGCCCAAGGATCTTCGCGACAAGCCGTGTCCATCTACCTCGACACGAGCCCCTCCATGATGGCCGCCGGGGAAATGGGGCCCCTGATCCAAGAGGCCAAACAAAAAGCCTCCGCCCTCGTCGAGGCGTTTTCCGAGACGGACAAGTTCCATGTGTTCACGAGCGAGTTCGCGGGTCGGGACCAACGCTTCCTCACCCAAACCGAGGCCCTGGAGCGCATCGCGTCTACCCAATTGAGCGCCCACGCCCCGGATTTGGGAGCTGTCATGCAACGCAGCCTGGATCAATTCAGACGGGCAGAAGGTGCGACGCCTCGGGCGTTTTGGGTGACCGACATGCAAAAGAGCAGCCACGACCTGCTCAACCTCCCCACCCCCGACACTTCTGTCGCTTGGCACGTGTTGCCTGTCGTGGGCAACGACGTGCCCAACGTGTGGATCGATTCGGTCTGGTTCGACGCGCCCTTGGCCCTCGGCGACCAGCCGGCCGCCTTGCACGTGCGCATCGACCACGACGCCGTGGAAGGTGTGGACGACCTCCCCTTGACGCTTCGTGTCGACGGCGTGTCTGAAGCGTTGGGGTCGTTCAACCTCGTCCCCGGCTTGCCCACCGACACCGTGCTTCGCTTCACCCATGGACAACCTGGTCCCCATCAGCTGTCCGTGTCTTTGGAAGACGCTCCTGTTCGGTTCGACGACACCCACCATGTGGGATACGACGTGCAATCTGGCATCGACGTGTTCCATTGGACAGAAGCGCGGGCACCGTTCCGCCAAGCTTCCCAGTCCGTCGACCAAGCCCTGGAATCGGCCCGCCCTCTGATTCAGGTGGACCGAGGCACCTCGCTTCCCTCGCCGCAACTTCTCGCCGCCTACGATTTGGTCGTGGCCGATGGACTGGCCCAACCCTCCTCAGGCGCGGTGTCGTTGCTTGCCAAGTTTGTGGAAGGCGGTGGGTCGGTGATGCTCGTTCCGGACAGCACGGCCCAAGGGATGGCTTCGCTGTGTGAGGGACTGAACTTGCGCCCCTCCCAGGGATGGGTGCCCGAAGCTGGGCAGGTCAAAGAAGTCAACTGGGCTCACCCCCTGTACAAAGGGGTGTTCCGCGCCATCCCGTCTCGTGTGGATTGGCCACAGTACGACCGCATTTTGAACCGCCGGCCTTCCACCGAAGAGGCCACGTTGATCGAAGCGGCCAACGGCATGGCCTACTTGAGCCTGCGCCGCGGAACGGAAGGTCAAGGCGACGTGTACGTGCTTGGCACGTGCCTCGAAACCGGGAATTTGACGCGGCACGGGTTGTTTGTTCCCACCCTCCTTCGCGTCGCCGAATCGTCGAGACACACCGAGGCCCGTCGGCACCTTCTTGGGCGTGACCAAGCCTTGACCTTGGCGCTTTCTCGGGATGAAGGCGCCGCGGAAGGCGACTTGACATGGGTCATTGAATCGGCGGACGCGGCTGCATCAGGCACGGCCACCCGCATCGTTCCAGAGGTTCGCACGACCCCAGACGGACTTCGTCTGGGCTGGGGCAATGCCCTCACCGAACCTGGCGCCTACGTGGTGAAGCGAAACGACGAAACCGTCGCTGCGTTTGGGCTGAACCCCAACCCTCGTGAATCCCGCCTCGACACTTGGCTAACCGACGAATGGCGCCAAACGGTGCTCGACTTGGGCTGGAAGGAGATTCCCGTGTGGAGTCAATCCGCTGACCAGGTGGGCCGACTGGTCGAACAACACATTGCAGGTGAACGCCTTGCGTGGTACTTTTTCCTCGCCGCGCTCGTTGCGCTCGCCCTTGAAACCCTACTTCTTCGACGATGGAACAAGCTGTTCTCCTGAAATCCGTGCGCGTGCATGACCCCAAAGGGCCATGGCACAACCAAGTGGTGGATGTCCTTTTGGACCAAGGCCAAATCGCAGACGTCGCCGCCAACCTCGACGCTCCACAGGCCACATCCCTTCACGTCGAAGGAAGCACCCTTTCCGTGGGGTGGATCGACGGCCAAGCGCACTTTCGGGAACCGGGTGAAGAAACCAAGGAAGGCATCGCCTCTGGATTGAATGCAGCCGCATTGGGGGGGTTCACCTCGGTGGCTGTGCTTCCCAGCACCTCGCCGTGCGTGGACCACACCAGCGCGGTGCGCAACGTCTTGGCGCTGTCTCAACGTGCACACGACCTCGGCATTCCCTCGACTGCCCTTCCCATGGCGTGCCTGTCAGAAGGCGGACATGGTCAGCAACTCTCTGAAATGCACGACATGAGCGAAGCAGGGGCCGTGGCGTTCACCGACGACGCCCCTCAAAACCGCGTCAGCATGTTGCAGCGTGCGCTGACCTACAGCGAAGTGCACGGAAAGGTGGTCATGGACGTTCCGCTGGACCGGGACTTCAACACTGGCGGATTGATGCACGAAGGGTTGGTGAGCACCGAGATGGGACTCATCGGCATCCCGTCAGAGGCAGAGACCTCGCGCGTGGCCAGAAACTTGGACGTCTTGCGGTACGCAGGCGGCCGGCTTCACTTCAGCGTGGTCACCGCGGCAGAAAGTGTGAACCTCATTCGAGAGGCCAAAAAAGAAGGCCTGAAGGTGACGTGCGCCACCACCGCGCCCCATCTCATCTACTGCGACGAAGACCTGCGAAACTTCAAAGGAACCCTTCGCGTCCACTCGCCCTTCCGTTCAGCCGAAGACCGAGAGTCCCTTTGCCAAGGCGTGCTCGACGGAACCATCGACATGGTGGTTAGCGACCACCGACCCGAGGACTTGGAACACCACGACGTCGAATTCATGCTCAGCCCAGAAGGGATTGCGAGCTTGCCGTCGGCCTTTGCCCTGGCCTTGACCGGCCTGGAAGCTTCAGGCGCCTCCCATGACCAAGCCGTGTCCGCCCTGATTGCAGCCCTGACCACCGGACCTGAACACGTCTTGTCCTTGGACCAGCGCCACGTCGAACAAGGCGCTCCCTGCGACCTCACCTGGTTCAAGTCGAACCATCCGCACACCCCGCACTCAGGCACCAAAGGCGTCAACCTGCCTCCCCTCCGAGAAGGGATGCAAGGCCACGTGCTTGGCGTCTTCAAGGACGCACGGCACTGGGTGGCGCAGTCTTAAGTCTGGCGAAATCAAGCTTGACCTTGCGGCCCCATGTAGGGAAGCGGCATGCCGGGATCGGCCGCACCGTGGTCCTCGATGGGACCGTGTTGCTTCTCAAACCTCTGCACGTTCTCGGCAAGGGCCCCCAACAACCGCTTGACATGGTGAGGGGACATCACCACACGGCTTCGCACTTTGGCTTTGGGCATCCCAGGCATGACCTGAATGAAGTCCATCACAAATTCCGCTGGACTGTGCGTGATCACCGCCAAATTGGCGTACACCCCTGTGGCCACATCCTCTGACAACTCAATGTTGAGCTTGCCCTTTTGATCTTGTTCTGACATGACCCGAAGGTACATCACAGGCCCAACGGCAAGTCGAGCAATTCGCGCAACGAACGAACGGTTCGCCACGCCTCCGGAGCTTCAGGGCCGTCGGGATTGAAATGAACGGCATCCCACCCCACGTTCTGGGCCCCGAGCACGTCGCTTTCCAAACTGTCACCGATCATCACGATGCCCGCGTCCATGGCCAAACCCGCCATCGACGCCGCGGTTAAAAACGCCTCCGGATGGGGTTTTTTGACCCCCAACGCATCGCTGGTCAAGACCTCTGTGAAATAGCGTTCCAACCCAGAATGCTCCACCTTGATGTGCTGCACTTCCTCGAACCCATTGGTCAAAACCACCATGCGGTGTCCGCGGGCCAACAACGTGTCCAAGACGTCCAAAGTTCCGTCGATCAAAGCCGTTTGGTAGGGCGAAATGGAGATGTAATGCTCCCCCAATTTCGCGGCCAACGTCCCCTCCACATCCAGACCGAGGCCTTCAAACGCCATGTGGAAGCGCTTGGAACGAAGGGTGGCTTTGTCCATCTTTCCTTCGCGGAATTGGCCCCAACACCAATCGTTGGCCTTTTCATAGGACGCTATCCACGCGTCCACATCCTCGGCACCGTGCTGCGCCAGATGCAACTCGGCGTGGCCCGCCCTGAGCGCCAACCGAGAGTTGGTTTCAAAATCCCACAGCGTGTGGTCGAGGTCAAAAAAGAGAGGGCGAGGGGTCATGACAATCCGTGTTTCAATGCCCACGACAACAGGGTCAAGACGCCGGCCCAAAGCACAAACGCCATCATCAACAACCACTTTCCAGCAGGCTGGTCACGAAAGTACTTGGCGCCAAGAACTGAAGCGATTGGGACGGAAATCAAACCAGAAACCAACAGCAAGCCCTTGAACCCCATGGTGTTTTTCCAACGCACGATGCGGCGACGTTGAGGCGTAAACACTCGCTTGCCGCGCTCCAACCGCGAACCCAACTTGGCTTCAAGCCAACGAAACCACCACTTCCCAAAATTCCAGAAGCCCCATACCCCCAGTGCCGCGCCTCCAGAGGTCACCGCCCAAGCCGTCCATGCAGCGTGACCCGAGGCCACCATGGCCGAAGGGGTCACCACAAACTTGACCACTGACGCAGTGACCCAAAACAGGACGTTCCATGCCGTGAATTCTGGGGTTTCCATGCTCACAAAGTACGCTTCGCCCCACGGCGGACACACTCCACCATGTGAAGGTATGTTGCACGCCATCCCTTCCATTCCTCATGGTCACTGACCGAGGTGTTGTGAAAGCACGACATCCACACCCCGCCCACCGCTGAAGCCACTGCCACCATGGCGTCCACATGCTCCTTCGCCTCTTCAGGTGACCAGTTCAGTCCATTTTTCATGGCAGAATCCATGACGACCACGGGATGAACGTTGACCTGCAGGGGGCGGTCACTCGCCAGGTCGTACGCCTGAAATGGGCGGCTCACTCCTGAGCGGTAACCGACGTCATTGGCCCAGCCCAGCGACGCATCTGCTCCGATGCCCAAGGCCTCCAATTGAGGCCACCACCTCCGAGGGTTTCCCCTGAGGAAATGGGTTCTCACCATCCCCCCAAACGTCCCTTTCCACGAGGCGAACCGCTTGCCCTCCAACCCCAGACGGTCTGGATGGTCCAATGCAGCGTGTCCAGGGTGCCAGCACACCTTCGAACCAGCGACGTGATGGACCAAGGATTCCACAAGGGCAGGCAGCGCCTCCCCTTCAGGATCCAATCCGACGTCGTAAGGACGTTGTCGGTTTGCGGCAAGGACAAACCACGTTAAGGGCTCCTCTCGGTGCACTTCTCGAATCCAACCGTACGTGTCGTAGGGGTCAGACAATCGGCCAGACAACACCTGAAAGCGTTCCTTCACAACCGACCACCGGCCCAACACCACATCTCGAGCAAACAACAACCACGATTTGGTTCTGGATCGTCCGGCGTGCTTGAAGGCCACGTCGATGTCGAAGGTGGGCTCCAAGTGGAATTGAACCTCTGCAGGCGACCATGCGTCGCTCAACAGCGCGTTCCACATCAGGTCCACCCACGGCCAACGGTGTTGCTGGGCCATCGCGAGACGGTGCCCTCCCCACCTCGCCATGCCTTCCACCTTGCACCACGGAAAACCTTGGGGGGAAGGACGTCCATGGACATCCAAGGGCAGACGTCCGGCCTGCTCCTCCCAACACACCAATCCATGAAACGACACGGCCAAAGGGTCGAA